>CAYRKS010000045.1:0-11348 GCA_964424855.1 uncultured Lachnospiraceae bacterium | reverse complement strand
ATTCGCCGAGGTAGCGGAGAACCATTTCGGAGCATTCGATATGCCAGCCGGGGCGACCCTTTCCCCAGGGGCTTTCCCAGAAGGGCTCACCGGGCTTTGCCGCCTTCCAGAGGGCGAAGTCGAGTGCATCCTCCTTATGCTCGGAGATATCGATACGCGCGCCCTTTTCGAGCTCGTCTATCGGCATATGCGAGAGCTTTCCGTACTCCTTGAAGGAGGTGGTGCGGAAGTAGACATCGGAGTTACCGTCACCCATATCGACGGGGTAAGCATGACCCTTTTCGATGAGGGTGGAGATGATTGTGATCATCTCATCGATATTCTCGGTAGCTCTGGGGTGGACGGAGGCTGGGCGTATGCCGAGACCCTTGGCATCGGTGAAGTATTCTTCGATGAATCTCTCGGCGATATCCTTCTGAGTAACGCCCTCGGCGTTTGCGCGCTTTATGATCTTATCGTCAACATCGGTGAAGTTCTGGACGAATTTGACCTCATAGCCGCGGTATTCGAGGTAGCGGCGGAGCATATCGAAGGAGATGAAGCAGCGTGCGTTTCCGATGTGGAAGAAATCGTAAACTGTGGGACCGCAGGCATACATTCTGACCTTTCCGGGCTCGATGGTGGTAAATTCATCCTTACGCTTTGTCAGGGTATTATAGAATCTCATTTGTTTGTCTCCTTTTTGATCTGATTTATTTCGTTTTCGAGGGCTTCGAGCTTGATATTGAGCTTACAGAATTCCTGAGCGACGGGGTCGGCGATGTGGATCTGGTCGAGGTCGCAGTCAAGACGTTGGTTATTGCGCTTTACGATCCTTGCGGGGATACCGACAGCGGTGCAGTTATCGGGAATCTCGTTGAGGACGACGGCGTTTGCGGCTATTTTCGTGTTATCGCCGATCTTGAAGGGACCGAGCACCTTTGCGCCCGAGCCGACCATGACATTATTACCGAGGGTGGGGTGACGCTTACCGACGTGCTTTCCGGTACCGCCGAGAGTAACGCCCTGATAGAGGGTACAGTTATCGCCTATTTCGGTGGTCTCACCGATGACGACTCCGCTTCCGTGGTCGATAAAGAGACCGTGACCGATCTTTGCGCCGGGGTGAATCTCGATACCGGTAAGGAAGCGTGCGCTCTGGCTGACGAAGCGCGCGGCGAAGAATTTTTTGTTTTCATAGAGCTTATGAGAGACTCTGTAAAGAAGCACGGCGTGGAAGCCGGAATAGAGGAGAGCGACCTCAAGATCGCTCGTTGCGGCGGGGTCGCGGTCGCGTATCACGCGGATATCCGCAGAGATTTCGTCCTTAGCCTTAAGGACTTCGTTTTTGAGCTTTTTAAGGTCTATATCGATAGTTTTAAGCTTCATGATTGATGATCATCCTTTCCGCTCCGATCGAGGAGCACAGACTGAGCCGCGGCGGCAATTGAATGCAGACGGCGAAGAAAGCAAAAAACGCCTTTACTCCCGCAGGTCACGAGAATAAAGGCGTTAAAAAACGCGGTTCCACTTTAATTTATAGCTCAAGTGCAGCGATTATAACTGCCTGCTCATATAACGGTAAGCAACCGTGCCGGGCTACTTTGGTTTCGCCGGGCAGGCTCACGGACGCACCAGCACCACACGTTTCGGCACGCGCTCACAGCAGACGAGCAAAGCTCGGTACGCGATTCTCTGAAGCCGACACAATGAGGCATCCTTCCGCTCACAGCCTTTGATTTATGATACTATTATATTACAAATTCCCGAGTTTGTAAAGTGGTTTTTCGAGATTTTACAAAAAATTCAAAAAAGCTATTGCAATTTTCCGGGAAATAGTGTATAATAGGAGCGGGAAAACAAATTTTGCCGTGAGAGACTCACGGCGAAAGGGTATTTTTGAAAGGAACGGTGGATTAAAGATGAAAAGCTACACTGTAAGGATCATCGACACTCCCGAGATAGACTGGGAGAAATACGACACGGCGATGATCGACACGTATCTTTGGAACGACGAGGACGAATACCGTCCCGAGGCGGGAGCGCAGGTGGTATATGTAAAGTCGGGAGACGAGAAGGAAGGCATATACGCGCATCTGTGGTGCAAGGAGAGCGATCCGAGGGCGATATACACCAAGCACAACGATCCGGTATTCAAGGACAGCTGTCTCGAGTTCTTCTTCACGATGAAGAAGGAAGGAGACGAGAACAACGGATACATAAACATCGAATCGAATTCGAATCCGACGACGCTGATCGGCTTCGGTCATGACAGATATGATCGTGTACCGATAATCGAGAAGGGGATCGAGCCGTTTGATGTTACGGGTACGAAGACCGATGATCGTTGGGATCTTTACGAGTTCATACCGCTTTCGGTTTTGACTAAGGTATTCGGAGTATCCGAGGTTGACGAGAGCGTAAGCTTTTTCGGAAACTTTTACAAATGTGGAGGGGATCACGAGCCGCAGCCCTACGGTATGTGGTCTATGGTCGATACGAGGACTCCGGATTTTCACCAGTCACGCTGCTTCGGCGAGCTGAAATTAGAGAGATAGTATCATATCCGCAGGTCGGGGACTTACGATCTGCGGAATTTTTTTGCGGTTTTTAGAGGGATAAGGGATGGTTATTCGGCGCGGAGTGGTGTGTGAGCGGGTGTGCGGAAAGGCTTTTTTCGAATGGAGACGGCATTTGAGGGATGAAAAAGGCGGGTGACGGCATTATCAAAAAAAGGTGCGCAAATCCTGAAACTTTCGTATGTTTTAGCTCTGTTCATCGAGCGGATTTTGTGGTATAATATTATATTGAGGTACTGAATGTTTTTATATAGAAGGAGTTAATGAAAGTTGATTCGAGAAGACCTTCGCAATATAGCGATAATTGCACACGTTGACCACGGAAAGACCACACTGGTCGATGAGATGCTCAAGCAGGGCGGAATTTTCCGCGAAAATCAGGCGACCGAGGATCGAGTAATGGACTCGAACGCCATTGAGCGCGAGCGCGGCATAACGATACTCGCGAAAAACACCGCCGCACACTACAAGAACACAAAGATAAATATAATCGACACTCCCGGTCACGCCGACTTCGGAGGCGAGGTAGAGCGCATACTGAAGATGGTAAACGGAGTTCTGCTGTTGGTCGATGCTGCCGAGGGACCTATGCCGCAGACGAGATTCGTCCTTCAGAAGGCACTCGAGCTGAACCACAAGGTAATCGTTGTGGTAAACAAGGTAGATCGTCCGGATGCGCGCATAGACGAGGTAATAGACGAGGTTCTGGAGCTTTTGATGGATCTCGACGCTACCGACGAGCAGCTTGACAGCCCGATGATCTTCTGCTGCGGACGTGACGGCACCGCCTCGCTCGTTCCGGACGAGAGAGGAACCGATCTCAAATGTCTGTTTGACACGATACTCGAGTACATTCCGGCTCCCGAGGGAGACGCGGAGGGGCCGCTTCAGATGCTGGTATCGTCGATCGACTACAACGAATATGTCGGACGAATCGGAATCGGACGGATTGAGCGCGGAGTTATAAAGGTAGGACAGGAGGTAATGATCTCCAATTACCATTCGGAGGAAGCTCCGAAGCGCACGAAGATCGTATCGCTCTATCAGATCGACGGACTTCAGAGAATCCCGGTCGAGTCCGCGAAGATGGGCGACATTGTATGCTTCTCGGGTGCGGGAGACGTAACGATCGGAGACACTGTTACCTCGATCGACTGCGTTGAGCCGCTTGAATTTGTAAAGGTCAGCGAGCCGACGCTCGAGATGACCTTCTCGGTAAACGATTCTCCGTTTGCGGGACGCGAGGGCAAGTTCGTAACCTCCCGTCAGCTTCGCGAGCGTCTTTACAAGGAGCTTTTACGCGACGTTTCGCTGAGAGTTTCGGACGGCGAGACGACCGACAGCTTCAAGGTAGCGGGACGCGGAGAGATGCACCTTTCCATCCTTATCGAAAATATGCGCCGCGAGGGCTATGAGCTTACCTGTTCGATGCCGCGCGTGCTTTACAAGACCATTGACGGACAGCTCTGCGAGCCTATCGAGCGAGTAACGATAGATGTTCCGGAGGAATATGACGGAACGGTAATTCAGAAGCTGGGAGCGAGAAAGGGCGATCTGCTCGAGATGAATCTGCACGGCAGCCGAATGAGGATCGAATATTTGATCCCGGCGCGCTGTCTGTTCGGCTACAGAAGTGAATTCATGACCGACACACGCGGAGAGGGAATCATCAACTCGGTATTTGACAGCTATCAGCCCTACAAGGGAGACATCACGCTTCGCTACACCGGTTCACTGGTCGCGAGCGAGGACGGCGAGACGACCTCCTACGGACTTTATCAGACTCAGGACAGAGGACAGATGTTCATCGGAGTACAGACTCCGGTTTACGAGGGCATGATAATCGGCGAATCTCCGAAGATCGGAGATATTGCGGTCAACCCCTGCAAGAAGAAGCATCTCACGGCTATCCGTTCGTCGGGTGCGGATGAAGCACTCATTTTGACACCTCCGAGGATCATGAGTCTTGAGGAAGCGATCGAATTTATTGCGGATGACGAGCTGATGGAGGTAACTCCGAAGTCCATCCGTCTGAGAAAGAGCATTCTCGACACTGCGACCAGACTCAAGGCGCAGGCAAAGCTCAAGAAATAAGCATTCAGGGGTACATTTTATGCGGAGATATCCGGGTGTACCCCCGATTTTTCATATAAAGCGGTACGCAGGATAGGCGGTACCGCTAATATCGAATGAGAAAAGAAATTGTAACAAAGGAGAGCATCATGAAAAGATTTATAGCGTTTATGCTTTGCTTAGCAGTTGCCGTGTCAATGGCAGCCTGCGGCAGTGAGACGAAGAATGAAGAAGAGGCGCTTGGGGACGCCGGACAGAGCGGAGTTGAATCCGATATCGAGGATGGTGATACCGAGGCTTCATCTGTAGATGAGCTTGAAGAGACCGAGGAGCCGGAAACCGAGGCACCCGAGACCGAGCCTGCCGCGCCTGAAATACCGGCTGTTGATCTGACGCTCAAGCCCGAGAACGCAGAGCTGACCGACAGCGGAGATGACGGCTTTCGTTACTATGAAACCTATACGCTCAAGGATGCCACATATCAGGAGGTTGTGGACTTTGAGGAATATTTGAGAGGAAGGGACTTCTATATTACGAATGGTTCCGGAACGGGTTATTACAAGAACACGGCGGAGCATCTCAGCGCAAAGGTCGAGGAATTATTCGAGTACACCGGTCCGGATTATATTTCAAGCTCGGATCAGTTTGCCGAGCGTCTCGAGAAGGGTATTGAAGATCGAGGTGATTTTTCCGTTACGATCAAGATGAGGGATCTGAGTGCTTACAATTTTCCCGAGCTGCCCAAAGCAGAATGGTATTTCAGTGACAATAACGGGAATATTACTGCGGTTTTAAGCACTCCCAACGACTGTGAGATAGAGACACGTGTAACGCTTGCCAAGGATTTTGTTGAGGAGCTTAAGAAAAGCGGCTACGACAAGGATGTGACCGAATATCCCGAGGGAAGAGATGATATAAAGCTCAGTGAGGATTATATATCCGAGTACAGCTTCATGGCATACGATGATATCGGAAATCGAGCGACGGTTACTGTTGTTTCGAGCAAAGGAACCGCGGAAAGATATTGTATGCTTAACGGCTATGATATAGATGAATGGTCAAAGGTAGAGATCGTTTTCCGGAAGGCAGAGGATTAAGCGGGAGTCTGAAGGCGTGAGAAGCTGCCGAGATCACAAGAATATAATGAAATAAACGGCAAAGCCTGTCTCGATTTGAGGCAGGCCTTTTTGCATATGGATTTTGATGGTCACTTTTCGGCGGTAACGAGCTTCAATACGGAGACCGGGGCGGCGTATAGGACATCGGCGATTGTCCAGATTATCCACGAAGTATCGGCGTTTGAGTGATCGGGCGAGGAAAATGAAGCCGAGACTGTGCCGGAAAAAGTAAGCAGAGCTGCGCCGATCCCCGCAAGCAGGAGGATGATGCAGACTACGATAAGTATACCGAGTTCACCGAGGCTTATGAAGAGAGAAAGAGAGGGAGGGCAGAGAGAATACAGAGGATGATATCGATGAGGTTCAGTCGGGTAGGGGTATCGGAGAATTCGGTTTGACGCGAGAGGACCATTTCATTGACTTCGGGATCGACTTCGAATGGCTCGGTATCGAGGAAAGCGAAGCTTTTGAGCTTGGCGGCGCGAAGGAGAGAGAGTGCGACTCCGACGGCGACGAGGAGGACGAGTGCGCAGAGCCCTATACGACGGTGGCGGGGTAATATCAAAGCTTACGGCGGCATCCGGCGGCGTGTTGGGCATTTTCTCGACCGCATTACCGCTTGAGACCGAGCGAGTGGAGTCGGCTATACCTACGAGAAGTATCAGCAGAAGCGGTGATACGGTGAAACGTAAGACTGCGAGAGCGAGCTTTGGAGCAGTGGCTTTTGCGATATCGAGGTATTACGAGGCTTGGTCGAGGGTTACGCGGCGAAGCTTGAATAAAGGTATTTCAAACGGCATTTTACGGAGAAATCGGGGTAGGCGGTATCGATTGACTGCACCGACAGATACCGATGGCTATGGTCACATTAAAGCAATGAAAAAAATAGGAGGATATCGAGAAAATGACGCTGCTTGACTGATACGGTACGAGTATAGAAGGGTGTGGATCGGTTTACCCTCTCGGATCGGGATTTATGAGAGGAAATATAAAAAGGCGAATGATATCACCGAATGTTTTTCGGTGATATCATTCGCAGAATGTTTTAAGGTTGAATTATTCTACCGTGACTGATTTTGCGAGGTTACGCGGCTTATCGACATCACAGCCGAGAAGCTCGGCGGTATGATAAGCGATCAGCTGAAGTGCGGCGGCGGTCGATAGGAACGAGAAGCTTTTGTCGGCGGCAGGCAGGATCAGGGTATTATCCGCCTCGGGGACATTTTTATGAGCTATTGCCGTTACATATGCTCCGCGCGCCTTTACCTCGCGGATATTACTGATCATTTTTTCGTAAAGCGCGGGGACGGTACAGAGGGCTATGACCGGAGTTCCGTCGGTTATGAGTGAGATAGTGCCGTGCTTGAGCTCACCTGCTGGGTAGGCTTCGCTGTGGATATAGGATATTTCCTTGAGCTTCAGCGAGCCCTCAGAGCAGAGAGCCGAGTCTATACCGCGTCCGATGAAGAATATATGCTCGCTTTTTGCGATAGAGCGGGCGATTTCTTTGATCTCATCGGAGAGAGCTATCACGGTTTTCACTGCTTTGGGAGCGTTTTCGAAAAGCTCGGCGGTCAGAGTCTTTGCTTGGACTTCTGAGAGCGTTTTTCTTATGAGTCCGCAGTCTATTGCGATAAGGGCGAGGAGCGCGGTCTGGACGCTGTACGCCTTTGTGCTTGCGACGGCTATTTCGGGACCTGCGAGGGTATAGACGGTGCTTTTAGCCTCGCGCGCGATGGTAGAGCCGATGACATTGACGATGGCGACGGTATTTGCGCCCCTCTCGTTTGCGAGTCGGAGAGCGGCGAGCGAGTCGGCGGTCTCACCCGACTGAGAGATGACCATGACGGTCTCGTCCTTATCGATAAGCGGGTCAGAGTATCTGAACTCGGAGGCGATCTCGACCTCGGTCGGGAGGGCGGCGAAGCGGCTGAAGAGCTGCTTTGCTATCAGTCCCGCGTGCATAGCCGTTCCGCAGGCGACTATACGGAGCTTAGAGGAAGCGGATAGTCTTACGGTATCGAGGCATTCGGCGGCGAAGGAGGGGAGACCGTCCTTTATTCGCGTTCGGAGGGTATTGATGATCGCGTCGGGTTCTTCGTTTATTTCCTTGAGCATAAAATGCTTATAGCCGCCGCGTTCGGCTGCCTCGAGGCTCCAGAGGGCGGTTTTACGCTCCTTATTTATCGGGAGACCGTCCTTTATTATTTCGACCGAATCGCTTGATACGACGGCAAGCTCACCGTCCTCGAGCTGATAATAATCGCGGGTGTATTTGAGTATTGCGGTCACATCGGAGGCGATGAAATTTCCGTCCTTTGCGAGACCGATTATCAGCGGCGAATCCTTTCGAAGGGCGTATATCCTTCCCGGCTCATCGGCGAATACTATACCGAAGGCATAGGAGCCTCGAAGCCTTTCTGTGAGCTTTTTTATTGCGGTGAGCTTATCGTTTTCATTTAGCAAACGGTCGAGGAGCCTTGCGGCGACCTCGGTATCGGTATCTCCCTCGAGCTCACAGTCGAGCTCGGTGCGCAGCTCGGCATAATTTTCGATTATGCCGTTATGGACGAGCCGGAGAGCCTCGGTTCCGTGGGGGTGCGAATTTTCGTCGCTCGGTGCGCCGTGAGTAGCCCAGCGGGTATGACCTATTCCGCAGTGCGAGGCTGGAGGAATCAAAAGCTCATTGAGCTTTTTGTCGACGTTTGACAGTCTTCCCGAGGCTTTAACGCAGCGAATGGCGTTATTTTCATCGAAGAAGGCGATGCCTGCGGAGTCGTAGCCGCGGTATTCGAGGGAGCGGAGTCCCTCTATAAGACGCTTTACCGAATCTTCACGTCCGGTATAGCCGATTATTCCGCACATATATTGTGAAATTCCTTTCTCTGCCTTCCCGATCCTGTTTTGTCACAAGACCGAAACAAAGCCGGGAAAGACAGCTTAGAGCGTGTTTTATCCGGATATTATGTCGAATATATTATACTGTTGAAGGCATTTGTTTGCGCGGGGCTTTGTTTTCCGGTCACCCGGAGGCTTTGTTCCCGTGCCATCGACGCGGTTTTATCCGCGCCGGAAAAGTATCCGCCGAATATTTCGATAGCTTTTCTCCTCGTCAGCTTTGCTCCGATAGGTCGGATGCAAAGCTCAGGCGCTTGATCCTTTCTTTGATTTCTTTCTTCTTTCTTTTTTGATCAATTATAGCTTTCAAGCTGTTTTTTGATTTTTTCTGCTGTTTCGGTGCAGATGCTCTCGATGAACTCTGAGTTATCGCCCTCTGCCATGACGCGAATGAGCGGTTCGGTTCCCGATGGGCGTGCAAGGAGTCTTCCACCCTCACCGATCTGCTTTTTTGCAGCCTCGAGGATGGCTTTTACTTCATAATCGGTATAGAAGGCGAGCTTTTTCTCGGTAGTGCAGGGGATATTGACGATGAACTGCGGGTAGCGGGTCATGACTCTTGCCGCCTCGGAGAGCTTTTCGCCGGTGCGCTTGAGCTGGGAGAGAAGCTGTACTGCGGTGAGCTGACCGTCTCCGGTGGTCGAGAAGTCGCGGAAGATGATATGTCCCGACTGTTCTCCGCCGAGGTAATAATCCTCAAGGAGCATTTCCTCGAGCACATAGCGGTCACCGACCTTAGTGGCGTA
Source organism: uncultured Lachnospiraceae bacterium (assembly GCA_964424855.1). GTDB lineage: Bacteria > Bacillota > Clostridia > Oscillospirales > CAG-272 > Flemingiibacterium. The sequence goes on along the minus strand of CAYRKS010000045.1, from coordinate 1,955 downwards.
GAAGCGGATATCGTTATCGGAGCAGAATTTGGTAAAGCCGAAGTTGGTCATTATTGTTCCGACCACTGCGTTCTTATTGAGCTTTCCGCGCGATTTCATATCAAGTGCGGTGATAGCCATTATCATATCGCCGTCGATATCGTTTCCGAGGTCATCGATACAAAGGCAGCGGTCTGCGTCACCGTCGAAGGCTATGCCCGCGTCGAGCTTATTATCGAGGACATATTTACGAAGGTTATCGAGATGAGTCGAGCCGCAGTTATCATTTATATTCATGCCGTTCGGTTCAGCCGAGAGGATATGGCAGTTTGCTCCGAGACCCTCGAAGAGGAGCTTGGCGGTACGGCTTGCCGAGCCGTTTGCGCAGTCGAGAGCGATGTTCATTCCGTCGAGCGAATAGAGTGCGGTGCTTTTCAGGTGATCGATATAGTCCTTGACGGCGTTTTCGGCGCGAGTGACTCTGCCGATATGCTGAGGCTCTGCGATCTTAGGTGTTGGGGCAGAGTCGAGCACGATCGATTCAACGCGCTCCTCGAGGTCATCCTCGAGCTTATAGCCGTTTTCGTTGAATATTTTTATGCCGTTGAACTGGTAGGGGTTATGCGAGGCGGAGATCATGATGCCTGCATGAGCCTTATATTTACCTATAAGGTAAGCGACGGCGGGGGTAGGCACGACTCCTAGATCGATGACATCCGCGCCGACCGAGCAGAGACCTGCGATGAGTGCACTTGCGAGCATTTCGGAGGAAATGCGGGTATCCATTCCGACGAGGACTGTAGGGAGGTAGCGTCTTCCGCTCGAGAGAACTTCAGCGGCGGCGCGTCCGATCTGCATTGCGCGTTCGCAGGTCAGCTCGGAATTGGCTATACCGCGTACTCCGTCGGTTCCGAATAATCTTCCCATTTGTGTGATTCCTTTCTCAATGTTTTTTTACTATAATATTGTGGGCTTTGAAGATCGAGCTTGGCGGGATGACACCGCGGACTCTCGAGAGGGGGTAGATGTTGGTGCTTTTTCCGACTACCGTACCGGGGCAGAGGACGCTGTTGCAGCCGACCTCGACATTATCGCCGAGAAATGCACCGAGCTTTTTGCGTCCAGTCTCGATGAGCTCGTTTTCCGATCTTACCGTGACGGGAGACTTATCGCTTTTCACGTTCGAGGTAAGTGCGCCCGCGCCGAGGTGAGACTTATAGCCGAGGATCGAATCGCCGACATAATTGAAGTGAGGAGTCTGAACCTTATCGAACAGGATACAGTTTTTCAGCTCACAGGAATTTCCGACGACCGCGCCCTTACCGACTATAGCCGAGCCGCGAATAAAAGCGCAGTGGCGTATTTCGGCATCCGAGTCGATTATACAGGGGGAGCCTATATATGCTGTCGGTGCGACCTTTGCGGACTTTGCGATCCAAATGCCGTCTGCGGGGTTATCGTAGAGTTCCTTCGGCAGAGACTTAACGAGAGAGAGTATGAAGGACTTTATAGAGTCGAGAGCTTCCCAGGGATAAAGTGTCGGGCGAAGGAGCTCGGAGGCGATGGTATACGAAAGATCGAAGAGATCGCTCGTATGGGGGATGTTTTCCATATACATTATATTCCTTTCCGGCGATGAAGGCATCGCCAAATTCCGCCTTTTCAGGCGGTTGATGATATTATAGCATTTGAAGAAGAATTTTTCAAGAGGGAGACAGTTAATGGAATGTAACCATTTTATGCGGCGGAATGAAGTGAAAATGCGGTTTCGAGGGTATTTTTTACGGTTTTTGAATCAATAATAAATGAACAGACGCTAAGAGATTAACAAAGGCGGGAAAAATGGGAAAAAACGATGTAAAAATATGGCAGAAAAAATTTTTGAGAAATTTTGAAAAAACCCTTGACAAATCCTGAAAAGTGTGGTATAATAATTAAGCTGTGAGCGAGAGATCAGAGCGAAGCCAAGAAACGGA
>CAYRKS010000044.1:467-11723 GCA_964424855.1 uncultured Lachnospiraceae bacterium | reverse complement strand
ATACCTCCTCGACGCGGTGCGCACACCAGCCGGCGATACGCGCGATAGCGAAGAGCGGGGTGTAAAGCTCCTGTGGGATGCCGAGCATACGGTAAACGAGTCCCGAATAGAGGTCAACATTCGCGCAGATGTTCTTGCCGTTGCCCTTATACTTCGCGTAGACCTCGGGCGTGAGCCGTTCGATCGACTCGAGAAGCGCGAATTCGCGCTCAAATTCGCTGCCCTTGGCGAGATCCTTCGCGTATTTCTTCAGCATTACGGCTCTCGGGTCGGAAAGGGTGTAGATCGCGTGACCCATACCGTAGATCAGTCCCGAGTGGTCGCCCTCCTCGCCGCGGAGCAGCTTTTCGAGGAAGGACGCGACCTCATCGTCGCTCTCCCAGTCGGAAACGCCCTCCTTGACGTAGTCGAACATCTCCTGAACCTTTATGTTCGCGCCGCCGTGCTTCGGACCCTTGAGCGAGCAGATAGCCGACGCGATAGCCGAATAGGTATCGCTTCCCGACGAGGAAACGACGCGGCAGGTGAAGGCGGAGTTGTTTCCGCCACCGTGCTCGGCGTGAAGGACGAGGCAGAGGTCGAGAAGCTTCGCCTCCTCCTCGGTGAAGGAGCAGTCGGGGCGCATTATGCGCAGGAAGTTCTGTGCGGTCGAAAGCTCGTTGAGCGGATTGTGTATGTTGAGGCTGTCGCCGTGGAAATAGCTGCGGTTGAAGGCATACGCCTGTGCGGCGATGATCGGGAGCCGCGCGAGGAGCTGCATAGACTGGCGGAGCATATTTTCAAGGCTGGTCTCATCGGGGTTTTCGTCGTAGGCATAGAGCGCAAGTATCGCGGTCGCGATCTTGTTCATCAGCGAACGGGTCGGCGCGCGCATGATCACCTCGTCGGTGAAGCGCGGTGGGAGAAAACGATAGGACGAGAGCAGGGTGTCGTAGTCCGCAAGCTGCTTCTTGGTCGGCAGATCGCCGAAGAAGAGCAGATACGAGGTCTCCTCGAAGCCGTAGCGTCCCTCGTCGGTATAGCCCTTTATGAGGTCGGCGACGTTATAGCCGCGGTAATAAAGCTCGCCGTTGATCGGCACCTTGTCGCCCTCGTTGATGATGTAGCCGTGGGCGTTACCGATCTTCGTGATGCCCGCCATGACTCCGGTTCCGTCGGGATTGCGAAGTCCGCGCTTGACGTTGTAGTTGGTGAAGGCTGAGGGCGGGATCGAGTAGCTCTCGCGGCAGCCGACGAGAAGCGAGTCGAACAGCTCGTGATTGTCTACTGAGTGTGTGAAGTTGTTGATAAATGAATTATTCAGGTCTCTGGGCTGCATAGCGGTGTCCCCTTTACATTTTTTATAGTATATACTATTATACCACATCTGCGCGGAAATTGCAAGAGGTTTTTTGAAAAAATTCAAAATATTTACTTAATTTTAAGATTTTTGCCGACTTCGGGCGGGTTTTCGAGGGGGATGAAATAATCAAAACGGGTTCTTGCAGGTTTATTAACGGGTTAGATAGGTGAATCGGTGCTTTCGCGAAGCTCGGGCGAGGATCGGAGCGCGTCACGCGGAAGCTTTCGACCATTGGCAAGGTCGGTATCCGACCGTGAGCGGGGCAGCTTAACTTTGCGCACAGGCTGCCGATGAGCGTTTAGCTGTGAGTCGAGGCTCGTCTCGATGACCGTTCACTAAAGGATCATCGCTTCGACTCAAGAATTTTGACGGCGGCACGGGAGTATCGAGCTTCGGCGGACGCTTCATCTCAAGAGTTTTGACTGCGGTGCGGGTTTACGATCAGCGTCGGACACTTCGTCAGAGCCGCGACCCTTGCGCAGAGCTTTGCTCGGTAGGGATAAATAAAAGCTCCCGGACGGGAGCTTTTATTCGGTTATCAAAAATTATTTCTTCTTGCGCTTTTCGGCGGCAACGTAGGTGACGAGACCCGACATTGCGACAAGACCGATGACGTTCGGGATGACCATGATGTTGTTGAACATATCGGTGAGCTCCCAGACGAGATCGTTCGAGAGGAGCGAGCCGAGGAAGATGAAGACCAGCGCGATGATCGTGTAAACGACGGTTGCCTTCTTGCCGAAGAGGTATTCGACATTGATCTTACCGAAGAGGTTCCACGAGAGGATGGTCGAGAATGCGAAGAAGAGAAGTGCTATCGCAACGAATGCGCTTCCGACCTTGTCGCCGAATACCGACGAGAACGCGAGCTGCGCCATATTCGTCTTGCTGATGCCCTCAGCCGCGCCGCCTGCGAGCGGACCGTTTCCGGCGTAAAGGGTCGAAATTACAACGAGTGCGGTCATGGTGAGAACGATGAAGGTGTCGATGAAGACGCTGATCATTGCCGCGATGCCCTGCTTGTGGGGATCGTCAACATTTGCAAGTGCGTGTGCGTGAGGGGTCGAGCCCATTCCGGCTTCGTTCGAGAAGAGTCCGCGCTTTACGCCCTGGCTGATCGCGGTCTTGATCGCGTAGCCGAGGCTTCCGCCGATGATAGCGTTCGGAACGAAGGCGTACTTGAAGATCATTGCGATGGTCTCGGGGATGTACTGAATGCGGCAGATGAGAAGTATGAGACCGCCGACGAGGTAGAGGATCGCCATGATCGGAACGAGCTTCTCGGTGACCGATGCGAGACGGTTGACACCGCCGAGGAAGATGATAGCCGCCAAAACGGTGATGATGATGCCGATTATCCAAGAGGGGATGCCAAAGGCGTTCTGGCAGGTCTCACCGATCGAGTTCGACTGAACCATGCAACCCATGAAGCCGAGCGCGAGAGTGATCGCAACTGCGAAGAAGCCCGCGAGGAAGGAGCCGAACTTGCCCTTGAATGCCGCCTTGATGTAGTAGACCGGTCCGCCGTGAATGCTGCCGTCTTCCTTGACAACGCGCGTTTTCTGAGCGAGGATAGCCTCGGCGTAGATCGTCGCCATGCCGAAGAAGGCGATTATCCACATCCAGAATATCGCGCCGGGTCCGCCGATGAGGATCGCGCCGCAGGCACCGATGATGTTTCCGGTACCGACCTGCGCGGCTATCGCGGTGGCGACCGCCTGGAAGGAGGACATTCCGCTCTCGTGCTTTTTGCCGTTGAGCGAGAAGTTGCCGAATACCTGTCTCATGCCCTCGCCGAAGCAGCGGATCTGGACGAATCTCGTTTTGATCGAGAAGAAAAGTCCGCAGCCGACCAGAAGTATGATCAGGATGTAGTCGGAAAGATAAGCGTTGATTTTTTGTACAATACTAAGAAGAGTCTCCATTTTTAAGCCTTTCCTTTCAAAATGAATAATAGAGATTATCTTCCGGAAACAGCGTAAATACAGAGACTCACGTTCAGTCGAGTATTTGCTCCATTCTTTTGCCTGAGAGATTCAATATTCAGCCGCACTGTGTTGGGTCAGAACGGATATACGCACCAACAAAAGGTCAGATCAAGTTTTTCGTTGAGCCAGCAACCTTTTTATTGAAGTATGAGCGTTCTGCGCACAAACTGTGCCAAATTGCCAACGGCGATTTGGCGTTATTTGCGAACGTCAGTGAGCAAATATTTTGCACCTTCGGCACCCATTTCTGGGATTCTCCGGAGTCCCCTCCGCCATCTGTCTCGGAAAATCGCGAATCTCCGATTCAAATGATTTCTTTGGGGAAGTTTTAATTACACTAATATGATACCACATTTTTTCGCCTTTGTCAATAGTTTTTTCAAACTTTGTCAAAATACGGCGTTTTATACATACAAATGTCCGACCGCCACTCGGCTGTCGGACATTTTTCAGACTTTTTTCGATTAAAGTGTGCGTCTTGACGCTTGCGCTCTGCGCTCAGAGGAACATCTGAACGAGCGACATTATAAGCACAACAATGATAATAAGCGGCAGTACCCACGTCATGTAGGGTCTGATCCACTTCGGGAAGGACGGACCGCGATCGCCCGTGTTCGCCTCGGCTATAAAATTGTCCCAGCCCCAACCGAGCTTGCGAGTGCAGAAGATGACATAGACCAGCGAGCCGACGGGAAGGATGATGTTCGAGACGAGCTTGTCCTCGAGATCGAGGAAGCCGTAGCCGAGAACGGTGATGTGATCCCAAATGCTCAGCGAAAATACCGCCGGGAGCGAGAGCACGAGGATCAGTGCGACGTTTATCAGCGCGATGGTACGGCGGCTGAGCTTCGTCAGCTCGAGCCAGAACGAGATTATGTTCTCAAATACCGCGATGACCGTCGAAAATGCCGCGAAGATCATGAAGAGGAAGAAGAGCGTGCCGACTATGCGTCCGCCGGGCATTTCGTTGAATATGCTCGAGAGAGTCGTGAAGAGGAAGGACGCGCCGACCGTTCCCGCGTCTGCGGTCTGACCGCCGTTGTAGGTGAAGCAGGCGGGGAAAATGATGATACCCGACATGAGTGCGACAAAGGTGTCGAGCGAAACGATGGTCGCCGACTCGCCGAGAAGTCTGCGCTCCTTGCCGATGTAGCTGCCGAAAATCGCGATGGAGCCCATTCCGATCGAGAGCGTGAAGAAAGCCTGTCCCATCGCCGCCGAAACGACCGTCCAAATGCCCGATTCCTTCATCTTTTCAAAGGACGGGATGAGGTAGAATTTGAGTCCCTCCGCCGCATTGTCGAGCGTGCAGGAGTAGACCGCAAGTCCGATCATCAAAAAGAGCAGAAGTGCCATCATGACCTTCGTTATCTTTTCAACGCCGTTCTGAAGTCCGAGCGCACATACCGCAAAGCAGAGAAGAATGACCGTGAAGGTTCCGATCGTGATAAGCCCGGTGTTTGAGATCATACCGACGAAAACTCCGCCCAGCTCCTCGCTTCCGTGAAATTCGAGTATCGAGCCGTCGAGATATTTGACAAAATAGATCAGCATCCAGCTTGCAATGCAGGTGTAGAACATCATGAGGAGATAGTTGCCGCCGATGCCGAGATATTTCATCAGGTGCCATTTCTGACCCTTTTTCTCGAGGACATCGAACGAGGTGGCGATCGAACGCTGACTTGCGCGTCCGACGGACAGCTCAACGGTCATGATCGGCAGACCGAGGAGGATGAGGAAGGCGATGTAAACGAGTACGAACGCCGCTCCGCCGTATGCACCTGTGATTATCGGGAATCGGTAGACATTTCCGAGTCCGATGGCACAGCCGGCAGAGATCAGGATAAAGCCCAGACGTGAGCCGAATTTTTCTCTTTCCATAGTTGTAGACCTTTCCGAAAAGTATAATATAGTATCGCTATAATATTTTACCACACTTTTGCGAAAAATGCAATAGGTTTCGGGAAAAATGTTGCGAAATAATTCAAAAAAAGCGAAAAATGCCCGAAGAGCAGAGCCTGCCCTTCGGGTGGATCTTTGTTAAAGTGACATTTTGAGCCTCGGCGCACGCGAAAAGCTTCATCGAATATTTACCGAGCAAATGCCGCATTTACGCTCTTGCGACCGCAAGGACGCTCGAGGCAATGATCAGGCTTTTTGTCCGTCTGATCTCGGGGATGTTGTAGGGATTTCTCGAGAAGACCTCGTAGAGCGAGCAGAATTTATCGACCAGCGAAACAAGGTGGCTCTCTATGTATCTCGGGATCAGCGGCACGAGCGGGAACATATGCCGCGTAATTATGTCGCGCTCGACATCGGTAAGGTCGAAGTCGAACAGCGCGTTGTAAAAAGCCGTAAAGGGATGTGAAAAGCCGTGCAGTCCGTTTTTGCGCTTCGGTTCAATGTGCCAGTCGTAGAGAAAATAATCATGCAGCAGTGCGCCGCGAACCAATTCATAGAGACGAACATTGATAAATTCGCTCAGAAATATCGCGATCCGATAGCAAAAATATGCAACTGCGATGCTGTGCAAAAGACAGGAGGTGTTTCCGTGCTGGATGAACTCCTCCTCCACGGCAAAGCGCGAGCCGTGCATGGTTTCCATGACCAGCTCGGTGAACGAGGCGGTGGCGATGCTTTTCATCCGCTTATTCGAGGGACTGGAGATAGTTTACGATGTCGCCGACGCTGATGAACTTGGAGAGCTGCTTGTCGTCGATCTCGACTCCGAGCTTATCCTCGCAAAGAAGGATGAGGTCGGCAAGCTCGAGCGAGTTTATGCCCAGATCCTTGGTGAGCTCCGCGTCCATGGTGACCTGCTCGGGGTCGATGGAAAGCTCATCGACGAGAATATTTTTGAACTGTTCGTACATTGGTATCATTCCTCCGAAAATTTTTGTTATATTATTTCGTCTCGTAAACGAAACGCTTGATCTTTTTGGTGGTGGTCTTTTCGAATTCTTCCTTGTGTATCTCGATATCGGTCATGTGCTTGAAGGATGGGAGAGAACGGTTGATCTCATTCACCGCGTCGCGAAGGATGGTCTCGACCTCCTCGTCCGACTTGCCCTCGAGCTTGTCGTAGTTCGGGTGGAGAAGCGCGGTTATGACGATCTCGCCCGAATCGTTCTTGCGTCCGAGGACGATCGACTCGGAGATGAGGTCGCAGTGCGAAAGATGCTCCTCAAGCTCCTCGGGGAAGACATTTTTGCCGTTCGAAAGGATTATTACGTTCTTTTTGCGTCCGGTGATGAAGATGTAGCCGTCGTTGTCGATGTAGCCGACATCTCCGGTCTTGAACCACGAGTTGTTCTCGAAGTTCTTCATATCGTGCGTGAACGCCTTTTTGGTCGCGGTGTCATCCTTGTAGTAGCCGAGCATGACGTTGTCGCCCTTTACGACGATCTCGCCGAAATCATCGACCGGATCCTTGTCGATCCTTACGCGGCAGCCCTCGACCGCCTTACCGACCGAGCCGAATTTCGCGGCTCCGTTGGGGTTGCAGGCAACGAGCGGTGCGCACTCGGTTATTCCGTAGCCCTCGAAAACGACGATACCGAAGGAGTAGAGGTCTTTAAGTATCTGCGGGCTGATCGGTGCGCCGCCGCAGACGATCGACTGCACCTCGCCGCCGAAGGCATCGAGTATCTCCTTGAATAATTTCTTTCTGAGATCGATACCGAGCTTCATGAGGAAGTCGCTCAGCTTCATCGCGGAGCGTACCTTCTTCTCCATGCCCTTTTTCTTTATGTTGTCCCAAATCTTCTTGTAGAAGGTCTCGACAAAGAGCGGGACGAGAACGAGCGCGTTCGGCTTGTAATTCTGTATGTTGCGCTGAACGTATTTCAGGCTGTCGTTTATGTAGACCGATGCGCCGAGGTTTATGACCGCGAGGTGCATACAGGTCATCTCAAAGGTGTGGTGCTGCGGAAGCACCGAGACAAGACGGGTCTTCGAGTCGTAGGGAACGACCTTACAGGAGGCCCAGGTCGCGGCGACGAAGTTCTTCATGCAGAGCATAACGCCCTTTGCCGTGCCGGTCGTGCCGGAGGTGAAGAGGATCGCGCAGAGCTTTTCCTGATCGAGCGTTCCGAGATAATAATTGTTGTTGTGGTTGTCGAGAGCCTGCTTTCCGAGCTTCAGTACATCCTCCCACGGCAGAACCTGAGGATTTGCGGGGAGGGAGGAGTCAACGCTGTCCTCGCCCTTCATCGGAATGTAGAAGCGCACGTCGGGCATTTGATCGGCCATTCCGGTCAGAACGCCGTTGAGCTCCGGCTCGTAAACGACCGCCTTGCACTCGGCGCGGTTTATGAAATTGACGAGCTGCTCGTGCGAGACCTCGCGGTCGATCGGGACGATTACGCCCGTAGAGTTCACCGTTCCGAGGTATGCGACCGTGAATTTCGCAGAGGTGTGCGAGATCAACGCAACGCGTTCGCCGCGAATGCCCAGAACATCGAGTGCCGTTCCGAAGTCCTCGACCTCATCGCGAAGTCGATTGTACGAATAGTGTATCTCCTGCTTATCTTCTTTATAAACGTAAAGATCCTTTTCGCCGAAAAATGCTGCCGAGGTCAGCACCATATCGCGAAGATCCTTGACCTCGCGCGGCATATCACGCTTAAATGCTTTCATAATTACTCCTTTGATATCCGAGGGATGCGCTTTGAAAGGCATCCGCGCCGCCAAAGCCGGATATTTTCTTTTTGCGCGGCAGAGCCTGTGGGCTTGAATTTTATTTTGCCTTTGATCACGGCTTTTCGTGACCGCATACCGCAAGGCGGCTTGCCGACCGAACGATCGGAGCCTTGCCGTAAAGGGCAAAGCTTTAGCATACCTGCGCCGCTTGTTCACATAAGGTTAGTGAGCGAGAGGCGGAAAAAGGTTACAAATTTGCGGGTCGGAGCGTCTCGAAGGGCTTGAGACCTGCGCCGAAAAGCCTTATATAAAACTATTATACATCATTTTTCGAGATTTGTCAATAGAAAATTCGGCAGTATTCGAAAATTTTCTCGAAAATTTACAAAATATTGCGTTCAAACCGCTCAAATACCTCGGATCGCATTCGGATCGCACTCAGATAGCGCGGGTCAGCTCGGCGAGGTGCGGCGAGTCGATGTAGGGCGAAAGGGTATCGAACACCGATTTGTGGTAAGCGTTGAGCTTCTTTATGTCCGAGCTGTCCATGTATTCGGGGTCGATGCCGTCGAGGTCGATCGGGCAGAAGGTTATGTTCTCGAACTTGAGGAACTGACCGTACTCGTTATGCTCGCCCTTCACGGTGATCAGCTCGTTCTCGATGCGTATGCCGTGGCTTCCCTCGACGTAAACGCCCGGCTCGTCGGTCGTGATCATTCCGGGGCGAAGCTCCGCGTCTCCGCGTCTCCAATGTATGCGGTTCGGACCCTCATGCACGCTCAGAATGTGACCGACTCCGTGACCCGTTCCGCAGCGGTAATCGATGCCGTACTCCCAGAGCGGCTCGCGGCAGGTTACATCGAGCGCGGTTCCGGTCGCACCCTCGAGGAAGACGAGATTTGCGAGACGGAGATTCCCCATCGCAGTGAGGGTGTAGTGCATTTTTATCTCATCGCTTATCCTTCCGAGAACGAAGGTGCGGGTGATGTCGGTCGTTCCGAACTCGTAGTGTGCGCCCGAATCGACGAGGAGCATCGGAACCTCTGCGTTTTTGTCGATTTTTGCGGCAGAGCCGGGCTTCGCGCTGTAGTGCATCATTGCGGCATTCGCGGCGAAGGCGGCGATGGTGCCGAAGGACTTTCCGAGGAGCTTTATTCCGAGCTGCTCCGCCGCCTCGACGCGATACTGCCAAAGCAGCTCGTCTGCGGTGATCTCGTCAAGCTCGCGGTCGCCGAATTTCAGCTCGAGCATGAGTCTTGTGACGGCGATACCGTCGGCGATGTGCGCCTTTTTGGTGTTTTCAAGCTCGGTCGGATTCTTGACCGCCTTTAATAAAAGTGTGGGATTTTGCTTGTCGATGAGCTCGGCGTTCGAAAGTTCCGCGATGATCGCGCTGTTGACCGCCGACTTGTCGAGCATGACCTTGCCCGAGAGCTTTTTGAGCTCGGCGTAAAAATCGTTATAGGGCTTCGCGGTGATATTATATTTATGGAAGTAATCCGCAAATTCGGCTATGACCTCGGGACGGACAAAGAGGATATCCTCGTCCTTCGAGATTATCGAGTAGGAGAGGAATACCGGCGTGTCCTCGACATCATCCGCGCGGAGATTGTAAAGCCACGCGATATCGCAGAGCGACGAGAGAACGAGCCACTTTGCACCCTCCTTCTCGAGCTTTTCGCGGACATCGGCGACCTTTTTCGCGTGATCCGCACCGGTTATCGAATCGTCGAGCAGATATACCTTGGACGAGGGGAGCGCGGGACGATCGCTCCAGAGCATACCGGGGAGATCGCGGTCGGTGATAAAGCTTGCGCCCTTGAGCTTTTCGCGGAGGATCGAATCGAGCTTTGCGCTGACACAGCGTCCGTCATAGGCAAGGGTCTCGCCCGACTTTACCGTACTTTCGAGGTATTCCTCGACCGTCGGAACGCCCTCGCTGCCGGCGCGCATGAGCTCGATACCGCTGCCCCTAAGCTGATTTTCCGCCTGGATGTAATAGCGTCCGTCGGTGAAGAGCTTTGCGTCCTCCTTCGAGACGATGAGTGTTCCCGCCGAGCCGGTGAAGCCCGAGAGATACGCGCGCGATTTGAAGAAATCTCCGACGTATTCCGACTGGTGATAATCGTCCGAGACGACGAGAAGATGATCGATCCCCTCGGCAGTCATTATTTTTCTGAGTTCCGTGAGCTTTTCAACTGTAGTCATTTTTGAGTCCATTCCTTTTTTGTTTTTTGTCGGGCGGTGCGGTCAAATAGCGAGTGCGAAGCCGCGACCGAGCCGATAGATATTTGTGCCTTTTTATTCTTCGGCAGTGTTTTTGTTGATATATGCCGGATTGTCCGAGAGTGCGAAGGTCATGTCCTCGGGCGTGAGCTGCTTCTCCTCGATCCAACGATCCGCCTCGTAGACCGTGAAGGTGCAGTAGAGCGGCGAAAGATCGTTCACATCGTCACCGTAATAGACGTGCAGATAGAGATTTTCGGTCGCGTCGAAATCCACGCCGTCGAATATGACTCGGCGAAACTCCGAGAGCGGCTTTTCCGCCGCCGCGAAGCGGTAGGAGGTGTATTTTGTCCCGTCATCGTCGGTCAGGATGTAGACAAAGGTCTCGCCGGTCGGACGCTCGGTCAGACCGTATTTGGTCATCAGCGTGTTGATCGTGCTTCGGCTGTTGTAGCGCACGGTCAGCTGTAGCTGTCCCAGCTCCTTTGCGAACGAAACGTCCGAGATGTGATAAAGCCCGTCGTCGTCGTATTCGGTGTAGGGGTCCTGATAGCCGACGGTCAGACTTCCGTTTTTCTCATATTCGGCGATAGCCTCGCTCGTCCACGCGAAGTCTGCGAACTGCTTCGGTGTCTTCAAGAGGTTGAGGCGGACGAATATAATAATGAAGATTGAGGCGATCATCAGGGTGAATATCAGCTTGAGCGTTCCGAGAATGATCCTTGCCGCGAGAGAGCGTTCCTTCGGCGTGTCCGAGTCGAAGGTATCGGTGTACATATCCATAATTTGGGAGCTTCCTTTCGATTTTACAAATTATTTTCGCATCGTACAAAAAGTATAGCACACTTTTTGCGAAAAATCAAGTATAATAAGATAAGAAAGTTTGAAAAAAAATCCGCGCGGGGCTTTTTGCGCGGAAATTTCGGATTTTTTACATATTCTTACATTATTTTGACAAAAAACGGCATTTCTGCCTCAACTGAAAGGAATACATCATGGAATACAAAATTTCAAACAAAATGAAAGACTTAAAGCCCTCCGCGATCCGCGAGATCTTCA
>CAYRKS010000044.1:0-457 GCA_964424855.1 uncultured Lachnospiraceae bacterium | reverse complement strand
TCCCTCGATAATCTCGTTCGCCGGAGGAAATCCCGCGCCCGAATCCTTCCCGGTCGCCGAGCTTTCGCGCCTTTCGGCGGATATCTTCGAAAATTCTCCGGTGCAGGCTCTCCAGTACAGCGTCACCGAGGGCTATCCGGCTCTGCGCGAGGATGTCAAGGCGAGACTCAAGACCCGCTTCGGCATCGGACGCGATTTTGACATGACCCTCATCACCTCGGGCGGTCAGCAGGGAATAGAGCTGCTTACCAAGGTAATGTGCAACGAGGGCGATGTCGTTCTCGTTGAGGAGCCGAGCTTCATAGGCGCGCTCAACGCCTTCCGCTCGAACGGCGCAAAGCTCGTCGGCATCCCGATGGAGGAGGACGGCATCATCATCGACGCGCTCGAGGACGCACTCAAAAATAACCCGAACGCGAAGATACTCTACCTCATCCCGACCTTCCAGAATCCCGCG
>CAYRKS010000043.1:0-11938 GCA_964424855.1 uncultured Lachnospiraceae bacterium | reverse complement strand
GTCAACCTCGGGTACCGCCTCGATAGGCGGCATCGACATCCTTGAAAATCCGACCGAGGCAAAAAGGCTGATCGGCTATCTTCCGGAGCAGCCTCCGCTCTACACCGACATGACGGTAAAGGAGTATCTCAACTTCGTTTACGAGCTCAAGGGCTGCAAGCTCAACCGCAAAAAGCATCTCGGCGAGATCTGCGAGGTGGTTAAGATCGCGGACGATTACAAAAAGGGAAGACTTATCAAAAACCTTTCAAAGGGCTACAAGCAGCGCGTCGGAATCGCTCAGGCACTTGTCGGAAATCCGCGCGTCATAATCCTTGACGAGCCGACCGTCGGTCTTGACCCGAAGGAGATAATCGAGATCAGAAATCTCATAAGAACCCTCGGCGAGACCCACACCGTAATCCTCTCGACTCACATTCTCTCGGAGGTTCAGGCGGTATGCGACCGAATACTCATAATAAATTCCGGAAAGCTCATTGCCGATGAGAAGACCGAAAATATCGCAAAGATGATCGAGGGCAACCGCCGTCTCAACGCGCGCATCTGCGGAAATCAGCGTGATGTTCTCCGTGTTCTTCGCTCGATAAAGGAGATAACCACCGCCGAGGTCTTCGGTGACCGCGAGGGCGACAGCTTTGTCTACTCGATCGAGAGCAGTGCCGGAGTGGATATCCGCAAAACGCTCTTCTTCGAGCTTGCAAAAAACAATATGCCGCTCATCGGTCTCGAGCAGCAGGGTACTAACCTTGAGGACATCTTCATCTCGCTCGTCGATAAGAAGCATTCCGACAAGCCGCGTACAAAGGGCGACGCTCCGAGCTTTGACATAAAGCAGCCGGAGGAAAGCATTTCGGCATATGACATAAAGCTTCCCGAAAGCAATGAGGAGGATAACAAATGACAGCAATATATAAGCGCGAGATGCTCTCATATTTCACCTCGCCGATCGGCTACGTTTTCGTAGCGGTATTCCTTGCGCTCAATTCCTTTATCTTTTCGCTTTTCACTCTGATGGAGGGCGAGAATTCGAGCGTCGGATCATATTTCACTATGGTCATGTTTATTTTCATAATTCTGATCCCGCTTCTCACAATGAAAAGCCTCAGTGAGGAACGTAGGATGCGCACCGAGCAGCTGCTTTTGACCTCACCGGTCAGCCTCTTCGGAATGGTATTCGCAAAGTTCCTCGCTGCCTTCACCATGTTCGGCGGCACCTTCCTTTTCGGCTGCCTTTTCAACTTCTCGGCACTTTATAAATACTGCGAGGAGCCGAACGCCGCTATCCTCATCTCCGACTCCATTGGAATACTGCTCATCGGCGCGGCGTTCATCGCGATCGGAATCTTTGTCTCGGCTCTCACCGAGAATCAGCTCGTTGCGGCGGTCGGCACGATGGGAATACTCATCTTCCTTCTGCTTGTCGGTCTTCTCAACAGCTATATCGATTCTTATGTTGTCCGCACGGTCATCGACTGGATATCGATATACAGCCGCTTCGGAAATTTCAGCTACGGAATACTCGACCCGGCGACAATGGTCTACTATTTCTCGATCTGCTTTGTTTTCATGTTCCTTACCGTCCGCATTTATGAAAAGCGGCGTTGGTCGTGATTTGTAACCGATGTAATTTGTACGAAAGGAATCATAAAAGTGAAAATCAATGGCTTGAATCCCGCCTCAACGCGAAAGCTCAAATACGGCGCGGTCTCGGTTATCCTTACCGCGGTCGTTATTGCGGCGGTAGTAATATTCAATACTATCTTCTCGGCTTTGGTCTATAAGTACAACTGGTACGTCGATATGACCAAGGAGGGGATATACGGTCTTTCGGACGAGGGACGTGTGCTTCTCGATCAGATAGACAGACCGATCAACATACGCTTCTGCGCTCCCTATGATGAGCTTGAGGGCAACTGGTACATGAAGATGGTACTCTCGCTCGTAAAGGAGATCGCCGCCGAGTATGACAACATTACCTATGACTATGTTGATATAATCTCCAGCCCGACTGCGGTTCAGAAGTACAAGGCTACCACCTCGACGAGCATAAAGACTACGAACGTCATCGTTGAGAGCGGAACCGAATTCCGCGTGTTTGCCGCGACCGCATTGTTCACACAGAACGAATCGGGTACGATCTGGGCATTCAACGGCGAAAAGAAGCTCATCTCGGCTATGATCCAGATAACTCAGGCCGAGACCCCGATCGCATATCTCACCTACACTCACGGCGAATCGACCCTCATCCAGGCTATCGACCAGCTCGTTGACAGCGGCAGCTACACGATGGATGAGGTGCTTGACATCTGCAAGAACAACTACGGCTATGATGTTTCGCTCATAGAGCTGCTTTACGAGGCGGGCTATGAGGTCAGAGGCATTGACCTTACCAAGGAGGATTTCGATCCTGCCGGACGACTTCTCGTGATCAACAACCCGATATACGACTTCGAGGGAATTTCGGAGGATACCAAGGGACGCAAGGCGGAGATCGAAAAGATCGACGACTTCCTTGACAGCTTCGGAAACCTCATGGTATTCGTCGATCCCGACACCGAGGAGCTTCCTGAGCTTTACGAATTCCTCTCCGAATGGGGCATTGAATTCGACAACTCGCTCCTTAAGGATCCCTCCAACTCGCTTGACACCGAGCATTATTCGCTCGTCGGAGACTATGCGGTCGATTATTCGTCCTACACCTCCTCGTCCTCGAGCAGCACGACCGAGTACAATCCCGACGCGCTCGGCGCATCTCTCGTGAAGTCCATGACCGAGACCGGCACTCCGCCCAAGACGGTCGTAAGATACGCTCGTCCGATTAACCGTCTCTGGGATTCCAAGGGCGGAAGAATCACCTCGACCGCGCTCTATTCCTCGAGCGGTGCCGAAAAGTACGTTGACGGTGAGAAGGTCGAGGAGGGACGTTATCCGCTTATCGTTCTCTCGCGCGAATCTCGCTATGTTGATGAGACCGACGCAAACGGAGAGACCAGCCAGGTACTCCACTCGAATTATGTATTTGCCTGCGGCTCGCAGTACCTCACCTCTTCCGATTATCTCGGTAAGAAGGCATACGGAAACAGCGATATCATCTACGCTATGATGCGCACGATGGGTAAGACTCAGGTTCCCGCCGATCTTGATTTCAAGGTATTTGATGATGAATCGCTCGATATCACCACCGCGGAGGCTACAAACTGGACGATATTCCTCACCGCGGTAATCCCGGCTTGCTTCCTTGTCGCCGGTGCAGTCGTTTGGATCAGGAGAAAGCACGCATGAACGAAGAAAACAAGAATTATTCCACTCTCGAGGAGGAGGAAGCCGAGGCAAAGGCAAAGAGCGAATCCACGCTCTTTGCCGCGCCCGAGCCGCTTGACAAGGACATAACCAAGCGTCAGCGCGCAAGCGTTGCAAAGCGGCAGAAGAAGGCTATAATCATCCTTGCGGCGGTCGTTGCCGCAGCTATCGCGCTTTATTTCCTCGTTGTAAAGCCGATCGTCGAGTATGTCGAGGAGACGAAAAAGGAGGAGATCGAGCTGCTCGAGGGCGAGGTTCTAGGAACGGGAGATCGAATCCTGATGTTTGAGCACACCGAAAAGAGCAACATCGAATCGATAGACGTTCACAACCAATACGGCGAATGGGGCGTTTATTACGACTACGATGACGAAGCCTTCTATGTGACCGGACATCCCGAGGCACCCTACAGCAAGGAGCAGCTTTCGAGCCTTGTGGTCAGCGCGGGCTATACGCTTTCGATGAAGCGTGTCACGACCGACTGCGAGGATATGCATGAATACGGACTTGCCGGCAGTGATAATCCGTCGTGGTACACACTTAAGAGCCGTGACGGCAAGACTCACACGGTATATATCGGAAGTCAGATCCCGACCGGAGCCGGATATTACTGCCGCTATGAGGGCAGAAATGCGGTATATATCCTCGACTCGACCCTCGGTCAGACCATCCTTCAGCCGCTCGAGGCTATGATAACTCCGACCCTCACTCTCCCGATGAATACGAACGATTACTTCACGGTAAAGAATTTCGCGGTTCTCAAGGGTGATGAGGTCAAGATAATGATAACCTATCTTGACGAGGAGGAAAAGACCGATGAGGCATCCATGAGCTCGTACAAGATGCTTGCTCCGGCAAATTACACCGTAAATGACACGAACTATTCGATCGCGCTCGAGACTCTTACCGCCTTCGAAGGCAGCTCCGCGCTTGTATATGCTCCGACCGAGGAGGAGCTTGAGGAATACGGTCTGCTCGATCCGACCTATACTCTCAGCTATGAGTATTCGGGCATTCAGCAGTATGTCCTCTTCAGCGATAAGAACGAGAGCGGAAACTATTACGCATATTCGCTGCTCTTTGACCTTATAACCGAGGTCAGCGGCTCCAAGCTCGAATGGCTCGAATGGGATCTTATCAAGTGGGTCGATTCCTCGATCTTCATGATGAATATAAACGATGTTCAGACGATAACCGTCGAGAGCGATACCGCTACCCGCACCTTTGACCTTGTCGGCGAGGGACAGGAGCTGGTCGTGACCGAGCGCGCGACCGGATTCCAGCCGGTGGTCAAGAACTTCAGACAGTTCTACAAGACTTTGCTCTCGGTTGACATTGAGGACTACGCGCCGACCGAATCGATCGAGGCAATCGATATGGAAAAGGATCTCTACATGACCCTCACCATTGAGACCCGCGCCGGAAAGACGCACGTTTATAAGTTCTATCCCTACTCGACTCGCCGCGCACTTTATACCATCGATGGCAAGGGCGAATTCTACGTCCTGCGTGACATGGCTACCAAGGTGATAACCGATGCCGAGAAGGTAATGACCGACACCGAAATAGACTCCAGCGCACACAACTGATAAAATAAAGCTCCCGACACCCGCCTTAAAAGGGCAAGAATCGTCGGGAGCTTATTCTTTTAGGATTAAAGTGTCAAAAATTATCCGTACCATGCTTGCGGCTGAACTGTTTACAAATTGAACGACGGACAAAAGAAAATACGTGCCCGACCGTTTTGCCGAACACGTATTGTGAGACTTGCTTTTTACTGAGCGTCCGAATCGGAAGCCTCCGCCGCTTCGTTCTCACCTTCAATTGCCAGAGCGGCTGCTTCAGCCTCAGCTTCGGCAATTGCCTTGTTGTATGCCTCGATGACCGCTTCCTCGAGAAGAGCTCTGAACTGCGCGTTTATAGGGTGAACTATATCGCGGTAGGTTCCGTCGGGATTCTTGCGGCTGGGCATAACGATGAAGAACTTGTCGCGTGCGTTGATGACCTTGATGTCATGAACGGCAAGCTGACCGTCGAAGGTTACGGAGACGATGGCTTTCATAGGTCCTTCGTCGAAAAGCTTTCTTACCTTGATATCGGATATAACCATTTTTATACCTCCATATATTACAATGACTGCGACCTTACAAAATGTGCGAAAAACGTGGGGATGCCCATTTTTATGTATTTCGTCGGCTTTTGTCGGTCTTATTGCGGTTGCTGCGGTCTCTGAAACTCGTCGTTTCGGCTTCTTGAAACCTACCAATATTATACACTTTATTTATGAAAAATAAACCCTCATTTTTTGAAATTTGTTTGAGTCGAAAGAAAGATTTTCTTTAACGAAGCGAGAGCAGATTTTGAATAGTTACGATTCATGTCGAGTTTTATTTTTTTTCGCCGGGACTTGAATATAGCGGAAAAATGTGATATAATATTATTACACTATATTTCTAAACAAATGGAGAAAATGCCATGTACACAAAATATTCGGTCTCCGAGCTTTCGGAGATATTCTCGACTCCGCGCTCGGTCTATTTCATCGGGATCGGTGGAATAAGTATGTCCTCTCTCGCTCATATAGCGCATGACCGCGGATGCAAGGTAGGCGGCTATGACCGCACACCTTCGAGCCTGACAACGGCTCTTGAAGACTGCGGGATCGAGATATATTACGAGACCTCGCCCGAGCATATAAGCGGCTACGATGTTGTAGTCTACACCGCCGCGATAAAGCCGGAGCAGCCCGAGCTTGCCGCCGCGCTTGAGGCGGATCGAAGGGGAGAAAAATTCTGCGTATACCGCGCGGATTTTCTCGGCTGGCTCATGAGCGGCTGTGAAAATCGTATCGGCGTTTCGGGAATGCACGGAAAAAGCTCGACGACCTCGCTCATATCTCACATATTTCTTGAGGCAGATCGCGACCCTACCATCGTTTCGGGGGCAGAGCTTGGGGAGCTTGGCGGAGCATATCGTCTCGGAGCAAAGCTTGATTTTATCATTGAGGCGTGCGAATACCAGGATTCCTTCCTGTCGTTCACTCCGAACATCGCGGTCGTTTTGAACATAGATCTCGACCACACCGACTATTTCTCGGGGATCGAGCAGATAATCGACTCCTTCGGAAGATATCTTTCTATCGCAAACGACGGCTACGCCGTTGTGAACGCCGAGGATGAGAACGTAAAAAAGGCGGTCTGCGGATATCGCGGAAGGCTGATAACCTTCGGAAGGGGAGGGGATTTTACGTCGGAAAGCGTGACCTTCAATGCTGGCTGCGCCGAATTTGACATAATGAAGCACGGCGAGAAATTCACTCACGCAAAGCTGAAGGTGTCGGGAAAGCATCACATCATGAACTCGCTTGCCGCCGCCGCTGTTGCGGACATCTGCGGCATATCGCCCGAGGTGATATCGAGAGGGCTTGCCGGCTTTGGCGGAGCGAAGCGCAGGATGGAGCTGCGCGGTAGCATGATGACCGATTCGGACGCGTTTGTTCCCGTATTCGATGACTATGCGCATCATCCGACCGAGATAAAGACCACACTTGCGGGTGCGCTCGGAATGGGCTATTCGCGTGTTTTCACGGTATTTCAGCCGCACACATATTCGCGCACTGCATCGCTGTTTGACGAGTTTGCCGAAGCCTTTGTCGGAGTGAACGCGATATTCGCCGACATTTATGCGGCGCGCGAGGAGAATATCTACGGTGTCAGCTCCGAAAAGCTCGCAAAGGCGGCGGGCGGAGTGTATCTTCCGACGCTGAACGATATTGCGGAATATCTGCGACACGAGCTGAAGGCGGGCGATATGCTTATAGTCATGGGCGCGGGAGACATAATAAAGCTCGATGAGCTGATACTCGAAAAAAAATCCTGAAAAAATTTTGTATTTACCCAATGACAGCACCTTTTTCTGCACTTTACGGTTGAAAACGAAGGGCGGTGTTGATACGGCAGCTCGAGCTTATCGATAAGCCGGTATCGGAAGGCTCGAAGCTTTGGAAATGCAGTCCCAAGTTAGCAGAGCCGCTGAGAATCCGAGCCTGTTTTGCTATGGTCGGATCGCTCGGCAGAGCTTTGATGAAAGGTATGAGGTCAGAGCATGGATGCGGAAATATTTGAAAAATATGTAGATCGAATATACGGCTGGGCGGTAAAGCACACCTACACGAGCGACGAGGCAGAGGAGCTTTCTCAGGAGATACTTTTGAGAGCAATGACCGAGCTTTCGCGGCTTCGCGACGAGAGCCGCTTTGAGCCGTGGCTTTGGGGCATCGCCAAAAACGTGTGGCACAGCTTCAGCAGATATCGCGGAAGACTGCGCTCGGTCATGTCATTTGATTCACTGCCCGAGCCCGTTGCACCCGAGGAGAGCGAGGATTCGCTGCCGGAGCTGCTTTTGGCGCGGATACTCAAGCTTTCGGCGATATATCGAGAGATCATAATTCTGCATTACTACGACCGACTTTCGACAAAAGAAATTTCAATGCGTCTCGGAGTACCCGAGGGAACAGTCACCTGGCGGCTGTCCGAGGCGCGGCGAAAGCTGAAAAAGGAGCTTGAAGTAAGTATGTACAGCAGCATTGAAGAGACCGCACTCCACCCGATAAAAATGCGCCTTGATATCTACGGCAGCGGAAGCTACGGAGCGGGGATACCCTATCCGAACGAATATATCAGCGACGCACTCAGTCAGAATATACTCTGGCACGCCTATGAGGAGCCGATGACGGTCGAAGCACTCGCATCGAGCTGTGGAGTTCCGGCGTATTACATAGAGGCTTCGCTTGCGAATCTTAAAAAGCGTGAGGCTGTGATCGAGCCGAGCCGCGGACGGTTTCAGACCGATCTTCCGATATTTTCGGATCGTCATGGGCTTTGGCTTAAGGAAAAGCTGCCCGAGCTCATCTCTCCGCTGTCCGAGTCGATGTATTCCGCCATAGAGCGCGTATATAATGAAATGGAGAGGATCGAGCATTACCGTGCAAAAAAGAGTCGAACCACGCTGTTCTGTCTTTACGCTGTTATGGCGTTTGTACATCTGAGCGAGAAATTCTGCCGTCTGCCCTATCCCGAGATCCCCGCGGCGTATGACGGGAACTGTTGGCGATACATCGGTCACACCGAATCGACCTCCAATCGTGTGAACACCGTAGGGCGGCAGAGCAATTCGAATATCGGCAGCCGAGGACATTTCTCGCTGACGCAGTTCAATTTTTTGAGCTTTAAGTGGAAGCCGCTTTTGTACGATCTTGAAATAAATGTCTGCGAGGATATCCTCATAAACGGGACGACCGAGGATAAGTGGAATCTCTCCTCCTGCATCGCGGGCGGATGGATCGAAAAGCGCGGTGAGGAGCTTTTTGTGAAGATACCCGCATTTCGCGCCGATGAATATGCCGAGTTTGTTTCGATAGTCGAGCGTGAGCTTGCCGATCTGATCCCGAGCTGGGACAGGGCGGCGACCGCGATAGCCAAGGACTATGCCGAGCTGTTTCCAAAGCATCTTGCAAATGACGGCGCGAGACTCAGCCGCTATCTCTGGTTTTCCTCCTGCGGAGAGCTTTTTGAGCTGTGGCAAGGGGACGGTCGTCTCAATATAGCGGATGGTGAGGACGGACTTGCGGTCATGATCGAGCGAAAGAAAAAATAAGGGCGTTATCCTCACAAAAGCTTCATAAAACGATTAAATACACATCACGCGGATAGTGTATAATTATTTCCGACTGCGGAGCTTTTGACGCGGGCGGACAGACATCGAGTCTGCGGAAATTTTGCTGACTGAGAAAATAATGCGTGAAGGGGATAAGGATTTTTATGAAGCTGCTTTTTGCCGAGGACGAGCGTTCGCTTTCCGAGGCGGTGACCGATGTTTTGACCTATCATAAATATCTGGTGGATGCGGTATATGACGGTGAGGACGCATACGATTACGCGATATCGGGCGATTATGATGGGATAATACTTGATATAATGCTGCCAAAGCGAGACGGCTTTGAGGTGCTTTCGGAGCTGCGGCGAAAGGGCTGTCGCACACCGATACTGCTGCTTACCGCGCGGACTCAGATCGAGGACAGGATACGCGGTCTTGACCTCGGAGCTGACGATTATCTTCCAAAGCCCTTTGACATGGGTGAGCTGCTTGCGCGGATACGCGCAATGCTTCGGCGGCGCGAGGAATTTCACCCCGATGTTTTAAGACTCGGCGACCTTTCGCTCGATCTTCAATCGGGAGAGCTTTCGGCAGGAGCGTCCTCGTTTCAACTGCCGAAGCAGGAATATCGTCTGATGGAGCAGCTTATGCTTAATCCCTCGATCTATCTTTCCTCCGAGAGCCTGCTCGTAAAGGCATGGGGCTACAATGCCGAGACCGATACGAGCAGTGTCTGGCTATATATCTCGTATCTCAGAAAGCGGCTTACGGCTATGGGTTCGCGGGTGGAGATAGTTTCAAAGCGGAATGTCGGCTATCGGCTCGAATATCATCCCGAGATAGGTGCGAGAGTATGATGAAGACTCTGCGAAAGCGGTTTATAATCTTTGCCATGACCGCGGTGACGCTTTTATTGCTGTTTTTGATCGGCGCGATAAACTGCATGAACGGCATCATTCTCGAGAGGCAGTCTGAGCTGCTGCTTGATGCGCTTACCCGCTCGGACGAACGGCTCGGCAGATTTGATCTCGACCGAAAGCCGCCGATCGCTCCGACGATCGACCTTGATGTGCTGCATTCCGCGCGATTTTTCACGGTGCGGTACGGCAGAAACGGAGAGGTTCTCGATGTGGACATCGAGCATATATCCTCGGTCGATGAGACTCGAGCGCGAGAGCTTGCCGACAAGGCTTCGGAGCTCGGCTCGGAGCGCGGAAGGATCGGCGGCTACAGATATGCAGTGAAGCGTGTCGAGGGCGACAGAATGATATTTTTCATGGACGATTCGATGCAGAGTATGAGCTTTTTTCGGATACTTCTGGTATCCTGCGGAATAGCGGCGATCTGCTGGCTTTCGGTGCTGATATTTGTAATAATTCTTTCGAAAAATGTTGTTCGCCCGATAATCGCCGGTATGGAGAAGCAGAAGCAGTTTATCACGAACGCCGGACACGAGCTGAAAACTCCGCTCGCGATAATCCGATCGAACAACGATGCGATGTCTCTTATACACGGTGAAAACAAGTACAATCGCAATATCCGTTCTCAAACTGTGCGGCTGAATACACTGATGTCTGATATGCTGACTCTGGCGAGACTTGACGAGTCGGTCGGCTTTGAACTCGAAACGGTCGAGCTCAGTGAGCTTGCCGAGGAGCATATAAGGGTCTATCGCGATGCCGCGCTCGAGCGCGGACTTGAGCTTAAGGTCGAAATTTCACCGAGGCTCACAGTCAAAACCTCGCCCGACGGCTTCAGACGGCTGATAACGCTGATACTCGACAATGCGCTGAAATACACCTCGGACGGCGGCTCGATAAGCATCACGCTGACAAAGCAGGGCGGACACATATTGTTTGTCGAGGAAAACGACTGCTCGAGTGAGCATACTCCCGATCCCGAGCGGCTTTTCGAACGCTTTTACCGCGGAGACTCCGCCAGAACGCAGTCTGACACCTCGGGCTACGGTATCGGACTTTCCGCCGCGCGGGAGATTTGTGAAAAGCTCGGCGGAAAGCTGTCGGCGCAGTACATTTCGGATACTCGCATACGCTTTACAGCGAAAATTTGAAAATTCAGTTTATCTTCACACACCTTCCCGTGAGTCTTCACACACGGGGAGGTTTTCTAATTTATATCTAAGGCTGAGGGTGTAAAATATATATCAAAGCCTGATGGAAAAAAGTCATTACAGAGCTTATATTTTTTTGAAAGGAGGATGTGAATTTGCAATTCAGGCATGAGGTAAAGCATGAGATAAGCCGTTCGGATATGCTCGTGCTGCGCAGTCGGCTTCGCGCGGTTATGAAGCCCGACAGCCACGCTGTCGGCGGAAAATATGAGATACGCAGTCTGTATTTTGACAATATCGAGGATAAGGCACTGCGCGAAAAGCTCGACGGCGTAAGCGTCCGCGAGAAATATCGGATAAGGCTTTACAACAAGAGCAGCGATTTTATAAGCCTTGAGCGAAAGTTTAAGTGCGGGGGACTTGGATACAAGGATTCGACTCAGCTCACTCCGGCACAGGCGCAAAGCATTGTTGAGGGTGATTTTGATTGGATGGCAAAAAGCCGCGACGAGGTGCTGCTCGGCTTTTATACTCGGCTGAAAAACGATCGCCTTCGCGCAAAGGTCATTGTCGATTACACCCGTGAGCCCTTTGTTTTTCAGGCAGGTAATGTCCGTGTAACGCTCGATTACAACATACGCACGGGGCTTTCCTGCACCGAGCTGCTGAACCCCGACTGCGCGACGATACCGATAAAGGGCGATCCGGCTCTGCTCGAGGTAAAGTGGGACAATTTTCTGCCGGATGTGATACGCGGTGCGGTACAGCTCGACAGCAGATGCTCGACCGCCTTTTCGAAGTACGCTTGCTGTCGAATGTTTGACTGAGATAGCGGTCGTTCGCATTCGGTCGCGTATTTCTAATCGATTACCATTTATGAAAGGATAAAAGAAAAAATGAATTTCAACGATA
>CAYRKS010000042.1:0-11967 GCA_964424855.1 uncultured Lachnospiraceae bacterium | reverse complement strand
GTGCCTCTCGGAAGAATGGGTCGACCGGAGGAGGTCGCGGCTCTGGCGGTGTTCCTTGCCGGAGCGGACTATGTCACCGGTGAGGTCATAAGGATAGACGGAGGACTTTAATGAAACGTGTAGTTGTAACCGGCATGGGAGCGGTAACTCCGATCGGATGCTCGGTGAAGGAATATACAGACGCGCTTTACGCCGGAAAGAACGGCATCGCGCGCATCACCAAATTCGACCTCGGCGATTCGAAGTACACGCTTGCCGCCGAGCTCAAGGGCTTTGACCCGGTATCGAGACTCGAAAAGAGCCTCGTGCGCAAAAACGATCCCTACACGGTCTATGCGCTCTACGCCGCAGATGAGGCGATGGAGAGCTCGGGCATTGCGGGGAATATCGAGCCGGAGGAGCTGGGTGTTTACATCGGCTCGGGCATCGGAGGCTTTGACACCTTCTGCCACGAGCATTCGACTCTGCTCACCGACGGTGCGCGCCGTGTCGCGCCGCAGTTCATCCCTAAGATGATCTCGAACATCGCGGCGGCAAATGTCGCGATCCGTCACAATGCACACGGACCCTGCATGGCACACGCCACCGCCTGCGCCACCTCCTCGACCGCTATCGGCGAGGCATACCGCGCGATCATGTGCGGCGCGGCTAAGGCAATGCTCTGCGGAGGAAGCGAAGCGACGATAAATCCCCTCGCGGTTGCCGGCTTTGCAAACTGCATGGCACTCTCGGCATCGGACGATCCCAACGCGGCATCTCTGCCGTTTGATTCGCGCCGCGCCGGCTTTGTAATGGGTGAGGGAGCGGCAGTTCTGTTGCTCGAGGAATACGAGCACGCCGTAGCGCGCGGAGCGAACATCATAGCCGAGATCGTCGGCTACGGAACGACCTGCGACGCGCATCATGTGACCGCGCCCGATCCGACCGCGAAGGATGTCGCGCGTGCGATAAAGCTTGCGCTGCCCGAGGAATATTCCGAGGTATATTACAATGCTCACGGAACCGGAACGAAGCTCAACGATCTCACCGAGACGACCGCGCTCAAGCTGGTATTCGGCGAAGACGCAAAGAAGCTGCACGTCAGCTCCACAAAGTCGATGACCGGTCATATGCTCGGTGCGGCGGGAGCGGCAGAGGCTATCGCGGCGATCACGGCACTCGAACGCGGAATGATCCCGCCGACGATAAATCTTTCAGAGCCCGATCCCGAATGCGACCTCGATTATACGCCGAACGCTCCGGTAAAGGCTGACATCGATCTCGCTCTTTCGGCATCGCTCGGCTTTGGCGGACACAATGTCTGCCTCGCCTTCAAGAAGGTCTGAGTACCGCATCGGCTATGCTCGACTTTACACGCTTTTGGCTCGGTGCATAGTGGCATAAGGATATAAAGAATACAGAAGGGCTTTGGATCAGCCTTAGGAGAGGATAGGCTCGCCTTTTCCGAGAAGAACGGCGGTTTTGTCCTCTCCTGTAATTTTTTCTGCAAGGAGTTTTCAAAATGACACACGAAGAGATAAAGAATTACCTTCCGCACCGTGACGCAATGCTGCTCATCGGCGAGGTAGAGGTCGAGGAGCGTGACGGAGCGAAGGTCGCACTCGGAAAGACTCCGATCGTCGGAAACGAATGGTTTTTGCAGGGACATTTCCCGGGACATCCGGTCGTGCCGGGCGTTATTTTGTGTGAGATCATGGCGCAAAGCTGCTGTCTGATCTGCGACACGGCGGGAGGTCTTCCGTTTTTTGCGGGGATCAAGAATGCGAAATTCCGTCATCAGGTCTGCCCGGGCGATATGCTCGAGACCGAATGCACGATAATCCGTTCGCTCGGCGAGCTATATATGGCAAAGGGTGTCGGATATGTAAGAAATTCGGAGGGTGAGCGCGAGGTCGCGGTCGAAGCCGAATTCTCGTTCGTCTGCAAGAAGGACGCGGAGTAAGCTCTGTTTGATATAAGGAAAAGAATACAATGTTTGAATCAATTAAGCAAAAGATAATCGGGATAGTCACTCCGCCAAAGCAGATCGCCTGCCCGAGTTGCAAGAAGGAATTCTCCGAGAAGGAGCTTCGCGCGGGCTATTATGTCTGCCCCGAATGCGGAAAATACATGAGAGTTTCGGCTCGTGAGCGCATCGCGCTTACGGTCGATAAGGGAAGCTTCAAGGAGCTTTTCGCCGAGCTCAAGAGCCGCGATTTTCTCGGCTTTCCGGGCTATGCCGACAAGCTGAAGTCAGCGGTCGAAACGCTCGGTGAAAACGACGCGGTGGTCTGCGGAACGGCATCGATCGGCGGCGTAAAGACGGCGATATTCGTGATGGATCCCCGCTTTATAATGGCGAGCATGGGCTCGGTCGTCGGCGAAAAGATCACAAGAACCTTTGAATATGCGACCAAGAAAAAGCTCCCGGTCGTAGGCTTCACCGCCTCAGGTGGAGCGAGAATGCAGGAGGGAATAATCTCTCTCATGCAGATGGCAAAGGTCAGTGGCGCGGTCGGAAAGCACTCCGAGGCGGGGCTTCTGTACCTGACCGTTCTCACCGATCCCACGACCGGAGGAGTTACCGCAAGCTTTGCAATGCAGGGCGACATACTCATAGCCGAGCCGGGTGCGCTGATCGGCTTTGCCGGACGACGTGTCGTTGAGCAGACGACCGGAACCGCGCTCCCCGACAATTTCCAGAAGGCCGAATTTTTGCTGAAGCACGGCTTTATCGACTGTATAATCGGTCGAGACAAGCTGACCGATACACTCGGAAATCTGCTTCGCTGCCATGAAGAAAGGGTGGTTTCATAATGACTGCGGGAGAAAAGCTGCGCGCGGCGCGAATGAATCACCGTCCGGGCGGCGTTGATTATATCAAAAGAATGATCGAGGATCGGGTCGAGCTGCACGGCGACCGCCGCTTCGGAGACGATCCTGCGATAGTCGGCGGCATCGGAAGAATATCGGATATCCCCGTTACCTTCATTGCCATAGACAAGGGAAATGACCTCTCGGAGCGCATAGAGCGCAATTTCGGCTGCCCGAAGCCCGAGGGCTACAGAAAGGCTCTGCGCCTTATGAAGCAGGCGGAGAAGTTCGGACGACCTGTCATCTGCTTCGTTGACACGCAGGGCGCGTGGTGCGGAGCCGACGCGGAGGAGCGCGGACAGGGCGAAGCGATCGCCGAGTCGATACAGACTATGATGGGTCTGCGTGTCCCCGTGATCTCGATTCTGACGGGCGAGGGCGGAAGCGGCGGAGCGTTGGCTCTGGCCTCTGCCGACCGAGTTTATATGCTCGAGAACGCGATATATTCGGTCATCTCGCCCGAGGGCTGCGCGAGCATACTCTGGAAGGACAGCTCGAGAGTGAACGATGCCGCAGAGGCACTGCACATCACCGCGCACGACATGAAGGAGTTCGGTGTTGCCGACGAGATCATACACGAGGATTTCGAAAATCTCGATTCGATGTGCGAGAGCATGAAGGCTCTGATAACGAGCGATCTCAAGAAGCTCATCTCGCAGTCGGGAAATCTCATAGCCGACGGACGCTACGAACGCTTCAGAAGGTTCGGAATGTTCGAGGAATAAAACGAAAACGGCTCTCAGCCGAAATGATATGCACCTCCGAAGGGGTTTGACCTTTGGGTGCATATCAAGGCTTGAGAGCCGTTTTTTTGTAAATGGAGCAGCCCGAAGGCAATGCCTTCGGGCTGCTTTTGATGCTTATTCGCCGAGCGTGAAGTTCGAGCAGAGATTGTAGAGCATATCTGCAACGATAGCTCTTGCAGCCGCGCCCTTGGGAGCGAGAACGCCGTCAGCGGTGTATACGCCGCTGTTTACAGCCCAGAGCATTTCGTTGTATGCCCAGTCTGCAACCTCATCGAGGTCAGCGTAGCTCGAAAGGTCGGCCTCTGCGATGTCGAGCTCGATACCGTTGAGCTGTGCGAATCTTGCGATGAAAACGATAGCCTGTTCGATGGTCACGTTGTCGTTTACGCCGAAGGTGCCGTCGCCGTAGCCCTTTGCAAGACCATTTTCGACTGCCCAAGCAACGTAGGGAGCGTAGTATTCGCCTGCAACAACATCGTCGAACGCGACCTCGGTGTAAGCCTCGACATCAACATTTGCGAGTCTTCCGAGAACGGTAACGAACATTGCGCGGGACATGGTGGTCATCGGAGCGAATTCGCTCGAGGAAACACCCTTGAAGAGACCGTTTTCATAAACGAATTCGATCGCGGAGTAGAAAGCATCGGTATCATCGATATCGGTGAAGGGGTTGACCCACTCGAAGGATGCGCTGATGGTGTGGTTTTCGCCGAGCTTTTCGAAGGTGTACTCGGTGACTGCGCCGACGCTCTTGCCGTCAACGAGGACATCTGCTACAATGTAGCCCTCGTTTGCGGTGATGGTGTAGGTGAGGCTCTCGCCGCGCTTAGCGATAGCTTCGCCCGCGGGAGAGATCGTGCCGCCGTTGCCCGCGGTCGCGGTCACAGCGTACTTGTTGAAGAGGTTGAGATAGAGGAAGCCGTTGTTCTTCTCGGTCTCGTCATCCTTCTTGTCCTCTTCCTTATCATTGTCGTCCTTGTTGTCATCCTTGTCGTCGGGTTCTTCCTTGTCATCCTTGTCATCGGGATCGACAGGAGCTGCGGGCTTTTCGGCACCGCAAGCGCACTTACCGTCATAGTTTACATCGTCGAAGAAATGCTCAACGGTGTCCATGACCTCATCACAGGTGGGGCAGAGAGCGTTGTGAGTACCGTCTCCGTTGTCAACGAGAGTCTGAGCACCCTCGTGCTTGCACTCGGGCTTTTCGGCACCGCAGATGCACTTGCCATCAGTGTATACACACTCGGCGTCTTCGGTAACGACTTCTTCGCAGTCCTTGCAGACTACATTGTGAGTACCGTTTTCGTTGTCGATGTAATCCCAATGGTTGCCCATGTGATCACAGGTGTTGATCTTCTCAGCACCGCAGTTTCCGCAGACATCTTCATCATTGAAGTTGCAAGCGATATTTTCGGAAAGGGTATCTCCGCAGACAGCACAGAGAACGTTGTGGGTGTTGTCGCCGTTGGAAACGAAGTCAAACTTCTGAGCCATGTGGTCGCACTCGGAACCGCAGATGCACTTGCCGTCGGTGTATACGCACTCGGCGTCTTCGGTAACGACTTCCTTGCAGTCGGGGCAGATAACCTTGTGAGTGCCGTCCTTGTTGTCTTCGTACTCGAAAGTAACATTGGTGTGGTCGCACTTAGACTCGACAGAACCGCAAGCTAAGCACTTGCCGTCGGTGTATACGCACTCGGCAGCTTCGGAGGTAACTTCACCGCACTCACAGGTGACCTTATGAGTACCGTTTTCGTTGTCGGTGTAGGTGTATTCGGTGCCTACATGGTCGCACTTGGGCTCGGTGTAGCCGCAAGCGCACTCGCCGGATTCGGTGTTGCACTTTACGTTAGCTATGATAGCCGCGCCGCAGACTTTGCAGGAAACATCGTGAGTCCCCTTGTTTTCGGTGTAATAAGTAAAGTCTGTGCCGATGTGGTCGCAATGTCTGTCACAAGTTAAGCACTTGCCATCTTCGCCGATGTTGCAGGGCATGTTGTAAGTCTCAATGTTTTTACAATCGGCGCAAACGATATTGTGAGTGTTGTTGCCGTTGGGAACATATGCCCAATTGTTGCCCATGTGGTCGCAGTCGTTTATCTTCTTTGCACCGCAGATGCAATTACCATCATAGTATTCCTCATTAAAGGTATGATTTGAAGTGCTCATGACCTCGCCACACTTAGAGCAGATCGCGTTGTGAGTCTTGCCGTCCTTGTTGTCAACGATCTTCTGAGCACCTTCGTGCTCGCAAGCCTTTTCTCCGCAGGATGCGCATACACCGGTCTGATCTACTGCAATGTGGGTGGAAATACCCCAAACAAGACCGCATTCTGTGCAGTAGTTATAGTGCTGTGCATTGGTTGCGTTTATCCCCTTGATATTGGTAGCATTGTTCCAGCAGTCTTCGCAAACCTTATTGATGGAATCGGTTGCGGATTTAACAATTATAAGATTGCTGATATCACCGGGAGCATCGGTGTCAACATACTCGAAAAGCTTAGCGGCATCTTTTTTGAGAATAGCAACTCCGTTGCCATCGAATTTGCCACGGAAGGGATGTCCGCTTTCGATATCGCCGATAGCATCCCAATTCTCATCGAGAGTTATTAAGTTGTCGATAGAGAATGTAGCCGCCAGCTTAACGGTCTTTCCAGCAAAATCGTTTCCGTTATTTACTTCTTTTGCGAATTCAACGAGTCCTTTATAGTCGTTGATCAGATAGGTATTATCAATGTGCGTATGCTCATCCTCAGCCGCAACGCCGAAGGAAAGCGTACCGATCAGCATCATAAGTGCCATAAAGGCGCAAAAAATGCGTTTTTTCATTATTTTCTCCTCATAGTTTTTATTTTTCCCGAAATAAAAGCTCCTTGAGGCTTTGCCATACGGTGGCTTTCTCGCGGAGTCCTTTGCGCGATATTTCGCGCCGCGCCGGGAAATGCGCTAAGGCTTGTCCGCTTATTTATGAGGTATCAGCTTGCACTATTCTCCCTCCTTTGAGTACATAAGCGGCACAGCATAAAGAAGCTGTCTTTAGCGACCGTATATATGAACCGCGAGGGCGTTTTGGAACTTATTTCGTAGAGTAACCCCATCTGCGAACGCATTTTTGCTATATAATAATTGAAGGAAAATTTTTTCGATCTTCAAAATAACAAAATTTTGACTGCGGAGCTATAGGCTACGTCGCGTTTTTTTCGGTTATAGTTGGCTTTTTCCGTCAGACTGCTGACTGCTTTGCTTGACTGCGCGACTGTTTTTCCTTTATCCGGTCAAACGGAAGCTTCGCGATAAATGGACAAAATGTAAACTTTTTATTCAGAATCGCGCGAAGTATTGCATTTTTTTGATTTTCGTGATATAATGATATTGTAAAAACTATGAGTATATGATGTTGTACAGTCTAAAGAGTATGTTCCGCGGGACGTTTTAGGTTTAGCTTTCACTTTCATAGATGGGGTTACTCTACGAAACGGACACCGCGTTTTTGGGTGGATAATGAATAAAAACACCGACAGCAGTCGAATTGCTGTCGGTGTTTTGTTTATAGCCTTAATGAAGCTCTATTACCGCAAAGCCGAACGGCTCGAGCGAGGCGGTAAGTCTGCCCTCGGCTCCGGCGAGCGATATTGCCGCGCCGCTGAGGAGCCACGGCTCAAGCTCACCCGCGCCGAGCTCGGTCGAAACGCGGACTCTTTTGTCACTGAAATTCGCGAGTACTGCGGTTCGGTCATTCTCGCCGCGCACGAAGGCGACTACCTTGTCGCTGTCGGTCTTGATGAATTCGAGGCGATCCTCGAGTCCGACCTCGGGTAGCCCGTGACGGAGAGCTGTCAGCTTTTTCAGCAGTGTCAATCTGCGCTGACCCTCGGGAAGGGTGAGCTTCTGCCAATCGATCGTGAGATTTGCCGAATAGAAGCGATTTCCCCAGATCGAATGACGATTCGCGTCGGCGATCTCGGTTCCGTTGTAGACGAACGGAACGTAGGGAAGGAGATAATTCACGACGAACGCCGCGTCCATTGCCTTCGAGCCGATGCGCGCTTCGAGACGGTTATCATAATCGTCATTTGCGGTGTCGTGGTTATCAAGGCAGAGCATTGCGTGATGAGTGCCTGCGAGATGCTTTTGGTTGAACTCCTCGAGGGCTTCGCCGAGAGCCGAGGCGGGCTTTTCGCCCTTGACGATCGCGGTTATCGCGTCACGGAATATGCTCCAGCTGTAATTGAGGTCGTAGACCTCGAGCGATTCGGAGTTGGTTCCCTCGTTGAGCATCATGAGTTCGGGATTTATCGCGTCGATGCGCGCGCGAGCCTCTGCCCAGAAATCGAGCGGGATGCTGTCTCCGACATCACAGCGGTAGCCGTCCACGCCGTAATCGCGGACATACAGCTCCATGTTTCGGATCAGGTACTCGCGAAGCTCGGGATTTTGATAGTTGAGCTTCGGGAAGTGCCAGTAGCCGAGATCGGGCGTTCCGTCGGCGTTGCGGACGATGAAATCGGGATGCTCCGCGATGAATACCGCATTCGGTCCGCAGTGGAAGTAAACGAGGTCGAGGATGACCTTGAGACCGAGCTTATGTGCCGAAGCGACAAAGCTCTTGAGGTCATCGTTCGTGCCGTATTCGGGGTCGATGCTGTAGTAATCGCTCATGCGATAGGGGTTCGAGGGATTGTTGAGTCCCGAGGCGTTCTGACGCTCCGACCAATTATCCGTGTTTTGATCCTGATCGTGCTTGAAGCAGGCGGTTATGTAAATTATATCCGCGGTCTCGCGGATGTGGGGAAGCAGCTTTTCCGCCTCCTTGAGCGTGCCTTCATTGGTGAAGGCGCGGAGAAACAGCTGGTAAATTATCCCGCGGTCGAGATATTTCTGAGGTGTGCGCATGATCGGCTCTCCTTTGCTTTGAATATAATGTGGAAAAAACGGTGCCGTAGGTATCCGATATTTATTATACCACACAAATATGCTGATGTCAAGAGCCTTGCGCAAAAAATGCGAGGTCGTTCAGACCGAAAGCAGCTTTTTCAGCGAAGCGAGCGAAAAGGCGTTTTTCGAGCGGAGGAATCTTACTGCCGATTCGTCAAAGCGCGAATGCTCGATGACGCGGAAGATCTGCGCGACCGAATCGATAAAGGCGGTCTCGGAGGTGCTTTTCGAAAGCTCCGCTGCCGCGACAGTCTTCGTGACCGCCACCGCCATCGTCAGTGCCATCGCCTCCTCGGAGAGAGGCTCCTTTTGAGATTTGAAGGAATTGGGGAAGGATTTGTAGAAGATGTGATTGACAAAGAGCTTTTCGAGCTTGACATCGAGCGAAGCTACTTTTTCGGCGAGTATTTTAGTGTCCGAATGAGTCTAAAAATACTCCTCTATGCTCGGCAGAAGTGCTTCGATAGTCACGCTTGAGCTTGAGAGCCTTTGCAAAAGCTCGAGGATCAGAGCGAGCGCGTCTATGTCCCCGGTATCGTTTTGAAGCATTCCTTCCTTATTATATAGACGCTCGGCAAGCTTCAGCACGCGCTCTTCAAAGGGCACGGAGCGGTCTCCGAGCAGTGCAAAGGCTTCGAGACGGGTCGAGATATATTCGTCCGCCGGAAAGTCTGAGGTCGGCGGCTCGGGCAGCTCAAAGCTCAGCTCGGTCGATACGAACTCTACCGGAGCATCATCCGCAAAAAGCAGCTCGAGAGTTTTTTCGCAGGAGCCGGAGGTGCAGCATTCGGGATAAGGGTAGAGACGCGGCGCGCGCGGATAATATCGGCAGACTGTCGGGATCGCTCCCTCGCCGCATTCGCGCTGGAGCATACACAGCCCGTTGTCGGCTTGAAGCCGACAACCGCCGTCAAAGCGCGGCGTGACCATCGCGTAATGCTCGGGAGAGCGATCGTCGGCAAGGTGGAAGGCGGTGTCGAGCCGACTCCTGAGCTCGGGTGAGCATTCGAGTCCGATAAGATGAAAATATTCCTCCATTCCGATCGGGATGCCCCAGCCTCCGCAGCAGGTCGCGCGGCAGTCGCCGCATTTGCAGACGAAATTCGGGTAATAGTCGGGAACGAGAAAGCTTCGCTTGTATGACATAAATTTTATATTGAGCCGCCGCAGTTTGTTCGGGGCGGTATTCTCCTTTCGATCTCGGGATAAAGCACCAGTTAATTACATTATATCCCTTATAATGGCATTTTATTACATTTAATGGTATATATTATACTCCGTTTTTGTGGATTTGTCAAGATACAGAAAAAACAAAATTTCACCCTTGAGAAAAAATCATTTTTGGAAGCAGTCACAATATCGTGCAGGCTGCACAAGGCATAGAATATATTGGAGACTGTGGTTGTATATGGCTACAAAAAGCAAAAAAACGGATTTTTTTGCTTTTTCCTCTTGCATTTTTCGGGGATTTATGGTATAATATAAGAAGAAAAGGTTCAAATACTGCAATTTGGCTTTTTCGGGGTTGCAAATTTTTTAGCTCGATAAAAAATCTCAAATAAAATCCATATATTTTAATATTATGAAAGAGTTTGCAAAAAAAATGGAAAATTCTTCATACACAAAGAAAATTATCTCGACCGAGCTCGAACGGCTGAATTCGCAGTATGAAGAGGTAAAGGGCCTCGGACTCAAGCTCGATATGTCGCGCGGAAAGCCGAACACCGAGCAGCTCGACATAACCGAGGGTATGCTCGGCATAATCGACCGCGGCGAGGACTGCCTTGCCGAGAGCGGTCTCGACTGCCGCAACTACGGTCTGCTCGACGGTATTCCCGAGGCAAAGAAGCTTCTTGCCGAGGTTTACGGCATACCCGCCGAGAGCATTTTCGTCGGCGGAAACTCGAGCCTCAACCTCATGTACGACACGCTTACCCGCGCAATGCTCTACGGAGTTGTCGGCAGTGAAAAGCCGTGGTGCATGGTTCCGAATCGCAAGTTCCTATGTCCCGCGCCCGGCTATGACCGCCATTTTGCCATCACCGAGAGTCTCGGCTTCGAGCTGATCACCGTTCCGATGACCCCCACCGGACCCGATATGGATGTAGTTGAGCGTCTGGTCGCTTCTGATGCTTCGATAAAGGGTATTTGGTGCGTTCCGAAGTATTCGAATCCCGAGGGCATAACCTATTCCGACGAGACCGTTCGCCGCATGGCTTCGATGAAGACCGCCGCCTCCGACTTCCGCATCATGTGGGACAACGCATATGCGGTCCACGATCTCACCGAGGACGGCGACAAGCTTCTCGACATCTTCGCTGAGGCTGAGAAGTGCGGCACCGAGGATCGCGTGTTCTACTTCGCTTCGACCTCCAAGATCACCTTCCCCGGCTCGGGCGTTGCCCTCCTCGCGGCAAGTGCGGCAAACCTCAAGCAGATCAAATCGATCGTAACGATCCAGACCATCGGCGGCGACAAGCTAAATATGCTCCGCCATGTCAAGTATTTCGGGGACGCGGACGGCGTTCACCGCCACATGAAGCTCCATGCTTCGATAATCCGCCCGAAGTTCGATATCGTTCTCAACTCCTTCGAGAGCGAGCTTGCCGGACTCGGTATTGCCGATTGGACTCGTCCGAAGGGCGGCTATTTCATAAGCCTCAATGTCCTTCCCGGAACGGCTAAACGGGTATACGAGCTTTGCCAAAGCGTCGGTCTGACCCTTACCAAGGTCGGCGCGACCTTCCCCTACGGCATCGATCCCGAGGACAAAAACCTCCGCATCGCTCCGACTTATCCCTCCTGCGACGAGCTGAAGCAGGCTTGCGCGGTGCTTTGCCTCTGCGTAAAGCTCGCGGCTGCCGAAAAGCTCGGCGAAAACTGATATAGGCAAGGCTTATATCACATTCGCTTATTGCTTCAAACGATTATTGCAAAAGCTCTGATATGATCGAAACAACCCTACCGAACAGCTGCGGCTCTCGGTAGGGTTTTCTTTCGTCAAAATGACGGAGCTGTTGAAATCGTTTGACTGTGCATACTGCACAGAGCAAGACTATAAAATTTGTACAATCTGCCTTTTTTTGACTTGACAATGAACAAAATATGTGATATAATATTTGCATAGAGAAAATGGTATTGAGACAGTCAATTTTATTGATCAAAATCACGAAACACGGGAGTGAATATTATGTACAAAAAAATTTCGATGCTTCTGCTTATTGCAATGCTGGCTTCATGTGCCGTGGGCTGCGGCGAGACCGATATTCCCGCCGAAGGGACTGATAATATCACAACGGCAGGTGACACGACCGCTGCCGAGGAATACGAATTTCCGTCCTTGGATCTCGGAGGACGCGATTTCAACATTCTCAACACCGCGCAGACCTACAATTTCTACTCCGCACTCGACCTCGACACTCAGACCGGAGAT
>CAYRKS010000041.1:0-12042 GCA_964424855.1 uncultured Lachnospiraceae bacterium | reverse complement strand
GTCTCGAAATCGTGCGTGTCGATTCTGCAGGAGAGCTGTATCTCCTTGACTTCAACGACGGTCTGCTTCTTCTTGGCTTCCTTCTCTCTCTTGTCGCGCTCAAAGCGATACTTGCCGTAGTCCATTATGCGGGCGACCGGCGGCTGAGCGGTGGGAGCGATAAGAACAAGGTCAAGATTTTTGTCGTAAGCCATTGCGAGTGCGGCAGACGAGGACATTACTCCAACCTGCTCACCGTTCTCGCCGACGATACGAAGCTCCTTTGCCCGGATCTCTTCATTGATTTGCAGCTCTTTTGTGCTAATAGCAAAACACCTCCAAATAAAACAAAAGATTGTACGAAGGCTCTCTCCGTACAATCATAATATCGGTATCATACCGTAAATGATAAATTGTGCGACCGCTGTCAGCAATTTGAGGCGGTGAGGATAGAGAGTCCTTCTTCGTTTACCCTAATATTATACCACACCGCCGATGCTTTGTCAAGAGGTTGAGCGAATTTTTTTCGAAAATATCGCCCTTTTTTGCTTACTTTAATATCCGATAGCTGTAAAAGCCGTTCTCCCACTCGAATTCTATGTGCTTCCCCGTTACGAGCGGTACACGCATCTCGAGCCGCTCCACACTCGCTGGTATGTGCGGACGCACATCAACGTCTCCAAAGCCGGGTGTCTTCGGCGTTATTCCGAGTATGTCCTCGATCAAAACCGAGATCGGCGCACTCGCCCACGGATGACAAAGACTCGTGTTCCACTTTTTGTCCTTGCCCCACGCCTCTATGCAGCAGGTGTTTCCCTCGCGCGCCATATTGTACCACGAATTCTCACCTCGAGAGGTCAGCATATTCCATATGTCTCCCCAAAGCTCAAGCCGCGCCAGAGCCTTCAGCGTGAAATACGCCATGTAAACGCCGCTCGAAAATCCGCGCTTTCGGATCAGCTCGGCAATGCTTCGGTGCGACTCGGGCTTCGCAAAGCCGAAATAAAGCGGCAGTACATTCGAATGTAGAGACGTGTGCTCCGAGGTCTCACTGTCGGCATAAAGCCCCTTGTCAGCCCTCCAGAAGCAGCTGTTGTACGCCTTTATCAGTGCCTCCGATCTCCGCGCTCCCTCCTCCAATTTGATACCGAGAATGTCGATAATCCGCTCCGTGCAGACCACCGCACCGATGTAAAAGGCGTTTATTACATTGTGTAC
This sequence comes from uncultured Lachnospiraceae bacterium, assembly GCA_964424855.1. GTDB lineage: Bacteria > Bacillota > Clostridia > Oscillospirales > CAG-272 > Flemingiibacterium. The sequence continues at coordinate 10,845 of CAYRKS010000041.1, read as the reverse complement.
TCCCTTGCCGATCGGCTTGGTCAGCGGAAAATCGTAGTCGTCGCGCAGATTCGTCGGCCAGTCAACCAAATTCCACTTGCAGTCAACCCCGTCGAGCAGCCCGTCCTCGCGCTGCCATTTCTCGAAAAAGCTCAGCATTCGGTCGCAGACCTCCAAAAGCTCCGAAAGCCCCTCACGGTCGCCCGTGAAATCGTAATACCTCAGCGCAAGTATCGGAAACTGCAATGAATAGTCGGCGATCTCCTGCATAAAGGATCCCGGCGTTACCGCCATTATTCCATCGTCGATAAAGGTCGATTCTACCTGGTTTCGAATCGCCTTTATAAACAGCCTCGTATCTCCCGACAGCCAGAGCTGAGATGCACTCGTTATCGTCATGTCTCCCGCATACTGCCCCTTCTCGCGTCCCGGACAGTCAACATATACCTCCTGTGAGCCGAGCGTCACCCCAAGCTTGCAGAGGTCAAATACCTTTTTAAGTGCCTCATCGCTCGTCTCGAGCAGGCAAGCCTCCTTGTCGATCGGATAGTGCCGCTCGACCGCCAAAAAGCCCTCGATAGTGACCGACTCGGGATATATAAGCTCGGCATAGCGAAATGCCTTGTAATCGTACTGATCGATGAGATTTTCACCATTTGCAAGTATCATCGTCTCCTCGTACTCGCAGTTTGCTCGGCTCTTCCACCTTATCTGCGTGTCCTCCGAAAGCACTCCCTCGACCGCCTCGTTACCGGCACTGTCCTTCGAAAGCTCCTCTGCGGCTCTCAGTACCACTCGGTCGCCGTCACGCCCCACAGCCTTGAAGCGAAGCGATGCCGTGACCTCCCGCCCGAAATCGTATACCACCGAGCGAAGTCCCTCGCCCTCTCCCTTTCTCTCGATAAAGGCGATCGGCTCGACCGTGTGAACATCAACGACCGGGAAAGCCTCCTTCGCAAAGCTGTAATCGCTCTCCTTGACTCTGACCCGCTCCCATTCGGTCGGAGCGATTCGAAAATCGCGATCCTCCAAAAACTGCGTCTGATATCCGGTCGTCCGAGTACCGATAAAGCTGCGGTCAAAGCGGCACCGCCAGCTCTCGTCGGTCGAAAGCAGCAGCTCCTCGCCCTTTTCATCGACCGAAACAATGTCCGCTATAAAGCCGCAGCGAAGGTCTCCGCTGTCAAACGAGCGGTTGATCTGACCGTTGTAATATACCTCCGCGCGTATCTCATTCTCACCAGCGATAAGTCGGTCGGTGATGTCCGCCTCGTTCCAGTTGTAGCCCTGAGGATAACCCTGTGCAGGACCCTGACAAACGAACTCGCCGTTTATGTAGAGCTTGTAGTAATCGTCGGCAGTCAGCCTTATGATCACCCTCTCGGGTACGAGCGATACTATATCGAGCCGTCCCAGAAAGCTTATGTGGAGATTCTCAAGCCCCTTCGGATGCGAATACTCAACCTTTTCATCATCGTGATGAAATACGTTCAGCGGGCTTAAAAACGCAAACTCCGCCGGAACAATGAATTTTCCGTAAAACATATCTTCAAAATCCTTTCTTCCTACGATCGACCGTAAAGTCTCCTCCACAGCCTCTGTTCGAATAATATTGTATATTATATCATAAAAGCTCCGAAATTGCAATAGGATGAGAATTTATTTTTTCAGTATATGCTCCTCGAAAATTATTCGGATCACGAGTAAGGCAAAACCGAGCCGTGAGATCAATATCCGAAAGAAAACGCCCGCGCGATAGCCGCGCGGGCGAAAATATTCAAAATAAAGCTCAGCTGATGCTCTCAGCCTCGCGCTCCTTTGCCTCGGCCTCGAGACGCTCTATACGGCGGCGTATGCGCTTTTCGTGAAGCTTGTCCGCCAGATCGCGTAAAAGCAGGATCGCCGCGCCGACTGCCGTTCCGGCTGCCAGAAGGATAAGAAACAGCTTGAGTATCGAAAAGGAATAATCCCCCTTCGCACTCACCGTTACGAGCGGCGCACTGTCGCGTCCCTTCTTGTGGAGCGAAAAATTCGAATCAAAGCTCGTCGAAAGCGTCAGACGCTTGTCCGAATTGATCCGCTTCGCGAGCTTTTTTGCGTCCTTGCGAAGTCGTTTAAGCTCTTTTGACATTGTGAAAGCCCTCCGTGTGATAAAATGGTAAAACTCGGTCAATACCGACTCGGATCATTTCTTTCGCCGGTCGTGATCCGCCATGTTCGGACGCTTTGTCTCGTCCTGCTTGACCTTCTGCGGGATTATCCTTATGTCGTGCGAGCCCATGAGATAGGACACTCCGCCGACAATTATCGACGGAAGAGTCATAACTATGAACCACCACCAGATGTAGCTCATAAGCCCCACGCCGTCCTGCAGCACTATCATATCCTCAAGTGTGCTTATGACTCCGAGATACGCGCCGTTTATGAGTCGCGCTATCGCATTGCAGATGGCACTCATCGACTGCGAGCCTTTGGTATCGATAAGATATCCAAGCCCCATGAGCAGCGCAAGCAACAGATTCGGAGCGTTCGCCAGAAGGGCGATAAGAAAGCCCTTTTCAGGCGCGGGACGCATACGTCCGCCGTCGATCTTCAGCTTGTCACGCGCTCCTATGTCCCAGCCGATCGTGTAAATTATCGCAAGATAGAATAAGATCGAGAAAATACTCGACCATAAAAGCAGCGAAGGGTTCGAAAGCGTCGATATCGCCAGCATCGTTCCGAAAAACGACATGACTATCTGTGTCAAAAACATCTTTACGCTGCTGTACGAATTTTCCTTGAGAAAACTTATATTGATCACACCTTTCAAAAAAATAAAGCTCGGATCGCTCTCTCGCTTTTTTGTATAGTATTATTATATCGTCCTATTTCGAACAAATCAAGGGGTTGAACTAAAAGTTTACATCTTCTCCAATAAACTTTAACCCGCCTCACCATCTTGACAAATCACTCCTTTTGAAGTATAATTATAGTATACACATCAAGCTGCGGATATATCCGCCCGAAAGGAGCTGTCAAATGCAAACTCTTATAGATATGGACGAGCTTCCGAAGCTCGTCCGTGACTTTGTGAGCTACAAGGTCACGGTGCAGGGACGCGCCAAGAAAACAATGGATGAGTACGCCCTCGACCTTCGTACCTTCCTCCGCTGGCTCGCAGCCTCGCGTGAAGGTCTCGATACCGCAGGTTCCGAGCTGAAGGAGCTCGATATCAGCTCGATCCCGACCGAGACCATAACCTCGGTGACCCCCGATGAGATATATGCCTTCCTGTATTATACCCTCGAGGAACGCCAAAATCAGACCGCCGCGCGCGCTCGAAAGCTCTCGGCTCTCAAAAGCTTTTATAAATACCTCACCGTCAGCGTACATCTCTGCGACAGCGACCCGACCAAAAATATCGAGGGTCCGCATAAAAAGCAGACCCTCCCGAAATTTCTCTCGCTCGAGGAGAGCGAAGCCCTTCTCGATGCCGTGCGCAATGACACCGAATCCAAGACCACCGCACGCGATTACTGCATACTAACTCTCTTCCTCAACTGCGGTATGCGTCTCTCCGAGCTCTGTAATATCGACCTTTCCGATGTTGACCGAGATATGCAGTCGCTCCGCGTCCTCGGAAAGGGCTCGAAGGAACGCCTTATCTATCTTAACGATGCCTGCCGCGATTCTCTTCGCGATTGGCTCGCCGTTAGAAATACCGACCCCGAGATAAAGGATAAAAACGCTCTTTTTCTCTCCTCGCGCCATACCAGGATATCAAATAAGACCGTTCAGTGGATGGTCTATAAATATCTCGATGCCGCCGGACTCGGAAATAAATCCCTCTCGACACATAAGCTCCGCCATACCGCCGCGACCCTCATGTACCGTACAGGTAAGGTCGATGTCCGTGTGCTCAAGGATATCCTCGGTCACGAGCAGCTGAATACCACGCAGATATATACCCACGTCAGCGATGAGGGTATGCGCCGCGCAATCGATGATAACCCCCTCGCTCATCACTCAAGCTCCAAGCCCCGAAAGCCCGAAGCCATCGAGGATGAGGATATCGCCGAGACCGAAACAGATAAGCTCGATACCTCCGAGCTCTCCGAAACCGAGCCGAACGTCTCCGAGCTTCCGAATATATTCCAAAGCCGTGAGCCGCTTAAGTCAAATGACCCCGAGGATGACTGAAAAGCACCGTATATCCTCGCTCGATCAATAAAAGCTCGCGCCGCCGATGCCCTATCTATCAAGCCGTGCCTTTTTGTCTAAACCACACTTTACCACATCTTCTTTCGTCTGTGTTTTGTCCGATTGACAAAGACGATAATGTGTGATATAATAATCTGACTGAGCTTTTTTATCCTCCGCGCCGTAAAATGCGCAGACCCGAAGCCTCAGATGTGTTATCTGTAAAGCCAAAGCGGCTAAAATATCGATCGTAGGTTCGAAAGCGTATTTTCGAACCTACGATTTGCGTGAAAGGAATATTTTATAAAAATGACAAAAGACACCGACCTCACAAGCGGATGCCTGCCAAAGCAGATCCTCTTTTTCAGCCTGCCACTGATGCTCTCAAATGTGCTTCAGGTGCTCTTCAATATGTCGGATATCGCCGTCGTCGGACGCTTCGCCGGCTCCAACGCCCTCGGCTCGGTCGGCTCGACCACGACCCTCGTAATGCTCCTGACCGGTATACTCATCGGTATCGGAAGCGGCGTTAATGTTGTCGTTGCACGCTGTATAGGTATAGGCAATAAAAAGGATATCTCCGACTCCGTACACAGCGCACTCCTGATATCGATCTTGACCGGTATAGTCGTTTTCTGTATCGGCTTCTTCCTCTCGCGCCCACTCCTTGAGCTGCTCGGAACAAAGCCCGATCTCATCAACGGCGCACAGCTCTATCTAAGGATATATTCCTGCGGAATACCCGCACTCGCGATCTATAACTTCGGAAACGCAGTCTTCAGCGCGGCGGGAAATACCAAAAAGCCGCTCACCTTCCTCGCGGTCTCGGGCGTTATCAACGTACTTCTCAACCTCTTCTTCGTCATCGTCGTTAAGCTCGATGTCGCAGGAGTTGCACTCGCCAGCATAATCTCGCAGTATATCTCGGCAACACTCGTCGTAATATCCCTCATGCGCTGTGACGGCGCACATAAGCTCTCGTTCAATAAGCTTAGACTAAATAAGACCTTCTCGCGCCAAATAATCGCGCTCGGCATACCCGCCAGCCTCCAGAACTCGATCTTCGCTATAGCAAACCTCTTTATACAAGCGGGTGTCAACAGCTTCGATACCGTCGTCGTCGAGGGCAACTCAGCCGCCGCAAACGCCGATACCCTCGTTTATGACCTCATGGCGGCATTCTATACCGCTTGCTCCTCCTTTATGGGTCAAAACTTCGGTGCCGGAAAGCGCGACCGCGTTATAAAAAGCTACTTCTGGAGCCTCGCCTTTTCCTTCGGCTTCGCCCTTGTATTCGGTATACTCCTTGCCGCCTTCGGACGCGAATTTTTAATGCTCTTTACAAAGGAGCCGGTCGTTGCAGAGGAGGGCATGGAGCGTCTGCGCGTCATGGCATTCTCCTACTGCATATCGGCGTTTATGGACTGTACCATCGCCGCCTCGCGCGGTCTCGGAAAGAGCCTCGTCCCGACGGTTATCGTTATACTCGGCTCCTGCGTCTTCCGCGTCGTATGGGTTTATACGATCTTTGCATATTTCCATACCCTCCCCTCTCTCTACCTGCTCTACGCATTTTCCTGGGGAATAACCGCCATCGCCGAGATAATATATTTCGCATACAGCTGGAAAAAGATAAAGCTCCGAGACCCGATAACCGCTTGACGGATAAAACCGTAAAAACAGCCGAGCGGAAGACAAATTGCAGCCTGCGCAAAAGTCTCACCCACTCGTCGGCAGCTTAAAAAATAAATTTAAGGCTTCGCCCCTCCGCTGATATGCACCTCCAAAGGCAGACACTTTTTGAGGTGCATATCCTTTTTTATCCACAAAAACAATAAAACAAGGATACAGCCTGACAAACCGCATCCTTGTTTTAGAAAGAAAAAAGAAAGGAAAAGAAAAGAAAGTAAAAGGTTTTTAGCAACTCAGCAAGCAGCTGACATCCCGCTTGCTGTGTAATTATTATAACATATATCCTTCATTTTGTCAAGAGTTTTTTTGAAAAAAATCAACCGATATCCGATTTTTTTCGGAATCTCTGTGGATTTCGCCAACAAATTCAACCGATGGTGGATTTTCCCGAAAAAAATCCTTACCCGCCGTACCTCACACGGCAAAGCTTTGCATAAAGTCCTCCGCGCTCGATAAGCTCCTCGTGCCGCCCCTCCTCGACTATCCTGCCTTCCTCCAAAACGATTATCTTGTCGGCTCGCATTACGGTCGAAAGACGGTGCGCAATTACGATGATCGTCCGACCGCCCGCAAGCGATTCTATCGCCGCCTGTATCTCCGCCTCGGTCTCGTTGTCCACCGCACTCGTAGCTTCGTCGAGAATGAGTATCGGTGTCTGACGCAGAACCGCCCGCGCTATCGCGATACGCTGCTTCTGTCCGCCCGAAAGACGTACTCCGCGCTCTCCGATCATCGTCTCGTAGCCGTTCGGCATCGCCATTATGAACTCGTCCGCGTGTGCGATCTTCGCCGCCTCGCGTATCTTGTCCATGTCAAGCTCCTTGACCGATGAACCGATTATCCTGTCGCGCTCGGGATCGGGTCTTATGTAGCTCATGACCTTGCCGCTTATACCCGAAACATCGAGCGCACCGCGCGAATTTATGAGTCGGCGGAATTCGTCGCCCTCAACGCCCGAAAGACCGTAGGCTATGTTCTCGGCTATAGTCCCGTTAAAGAGGAAAACATCCTGCAGTACCATCGAAATGTTCGACCTCAGCGACGAGATCGTCGCCTTGCTTATGTCCTGACCGTCTATCTTTATCGAGCCCGAGATCGGATCGTAAAACCGCTCGAGCAGCGATACTATCGTCGTCTTTCCGACTCCCGTCGGACCGACCAGTGCGACCATCTCGCCGGGCTTTGCAGTGAAGCTTATCTTGTCGAGCAACGGCTCTGCGGGATCGTAGTGGAAGCTTACCTCCTCAAAGTCGATACGTCCGCTTCCGATCGGCAGCTCGACCGCAGCCTCGGCTTCCTTTACCTCGGGTTCGCTGTCAAGTACATCAAATACTCGCTGACAGCTTGCCGCCGCAACCTGAATGTCCTCGACCAAACGCGCCAGTACCGCAAGCGGCGAGTAGAAAAGGCTCAGATACATCACAAAGCCCACAATGTCCGACAATGCCATCTGCCCGTCCAAAAGCAGAAGTCCGCCGAAAAGCACGACGATTATCGTTCCGATCGAGGTCATCAGCTCAATGCCCGGAGTAAATACCGCATTCGCAAGGTTCGCACGGATGTTTACCTTCGCATAATAGCGACAGTTCTCGCGCATCTTGATATGCTCGCTCTCCTCACAGCCGAACGCCTGGATCTCCTTCATTCCGGTTATGTTGTCCTGAACGACTCCGTTCATCTCACCGAATACTCTGGAATTCACACGATACATCGGCGCGACCTTCTTCGAATATAACCACCCGAAAAATACCAAAAACGGAACCGGTATCAGCGTTATCAGTGCAAGCCGTACATTTATCGTGAACATCATCACACATACGCCGATTATCACCAGCAGATTTCCAGTAAGATCGGGGATCGAGTGCGCGATCAAAACCTCAAGCTGCCGCGTGTCGTTTAGCATTCGGCTCATCAGCTCACCCGTCTGCTTGTCCTGGAAATATCGCATGGAAAGCTGCTCGTATTTGTCGTATACCTTTAAGGTCAGCTCGGAAACGAATTGCCACGCCGCAATGTGCGCAACTCCCAGCGTTATACCGCGGCAGAGCGCACGCACTAAATACGCCGCCAAAAGTACACCCGCATAAACCAAAAGCGTCTTCTTGGTCAGCGTTTCAATGTCCGAGACCGATGCCGTGAACGCCCGCAAAAGTGCCGGAGTCACAAGATCGAGCAAAGCCGCTCCGATTATTCCGACACAGGCAAAGATCATCGTCCCAATGTGGTTCGATGCCATCGCAAGAAGCCGTCTGACAAGTTTCATAAAGTTCATCTCCTTTGAAGTTAGTCAATTCATTATACACCAATCAGGAGAAAAAGTCAAGTGAAACTTCAAGCAAAATTCAAATTTGCTTATTTTTTGTTTTCTTTTTGCCGATAAACCACACACAAACGCCGCAAATCGCCAATATGCTCGGAATAATCACAACAAGCCATATGTATGGCTCACACCTTCATTCAACGCCATAGCGCACCAGATCATTAAAATCCAATGGGGCAGATATGCCAAGCGTAAAGGCTTCCTTTGAACCGCTGCTGTTCTCAACATATACGGAATATGACGTTATGACAATATCAAATCTGGGAAGTCCATTTCGGAAGGCGGTGATAGCATCGGTGACCCGATAGGCATATCGATCATTTACAAGCATAGTAGAATAATCCTTCTCGCCCGAAACATGATCGAGATTACCGTTGCCTACCGACAATGATATATAAAAATAGTGGGTCTCGTCTATGGAAACTCTGTTGGTCGTCAGTGTGTGGTGCCATTTTTTCGTATCCGCATCCTGAACATAAACAAAGTGTACAGTCGGCTCGGCGGAGCAATATATTCTATATGTATGACCAAGTCCGTTATCGCTTATCATGCAGTTCGAATTTATAGAAGAATCGACACTTAGAATTGAGTTCAATATCTGTGCTCCCTTAAAGAGCAAATCAACCTCCGCAAGCGAATTTGTTATGGTATCGTAGAGCTTTTCAAATAAAATTTCTCCGATCGCACCGACTGCATTCGACGCAACACTTGATTTTTGCGAATAAATGTCGTACCCAAGCGAACCGTTTTGATATACCGAGGTTGAAAGCTTGTCATTCCCTTCATAGTCCTGTATCAAAACCTCATAGGTATTAAAGGTACCATAGGAAGCATTTACGGTGAGTGGAACACCCCAAAGCTCATAGGCTTCTCCGAAGGTATATTCGAAATCCTCAAAATCATCGATGAGAACACCGTTTACCGATATCGGATCGCTGAGTTCAAGCATACTGAGCATTTCCTCGCTCGGTTTTGCACCAAGCTCGACAAGCTCCTCGCGGATCTTCCGAATTTCATCGGCGATATCCGAATAGCTATCGACCCTGCACACAAGACTTTCATCGGTTCCGATCGACATAAGGTATTCCTTGACACTGGCAGCTTTGGCTTTCAGTCGTCCAAGCTCTTCGATACATTCAAAGATGCGCTCCTGCTCATCTGTGTATTGATACTCTATCGAAAGCTCATCGGATAATGATATATCGTAAGCAGATATCGGCATGAGTCCCACAGTTACGGCAAGCGTGAGCGCAAGGGTTAAGCGGTGTATTTTCTTCATTATGGTATTCCTTTCTCATAAGTAATTAATAAACCTTACGATATAACAACGATCTGCACAGTGAATAAAAATCAAGCGCATGAACCGCTTCGAAATATACCCAAAGCTACGCTCATGCGCTATATACTGATACGTTTTATCGGATATGATCCTCCACTGCTCAAAATCCGACAAGCAACGCAACGTATAACGCGCATTTTGTCATGTATGAGTACCATGCCATTCACCTCCGAAAACTTTCATTGTGGCATCATTATACCATATAAATGTCAGTTTGTCAACAACTTTTTTGGGAATATAGACATAACGCAAAAAAACAGCATACTGTACAAAATGAGACTTGTCGTTTTGTGCAGTATGCTAATGTTATTTACAGCTCAAAATCACAATATATCGGCGAGTGATCGCTCACATCGAGCGCGAACTGATCCTCAACGATATCGAATTTCTGCGGCTTTATCTCGCCGCGGAAGAATATGTGGTCGATGGACTTCGTGTAATCCTTGTCGGTGCGCTTTCCGTGATATTTTCCGTCCTCACCGCGAACCGGGTCGCCGTGATGCGATCCGACATCAGAGCTTTCGACCGCCTCGCTCTGCGCAAGCTTCCAGCCCGCCGCACGCAGATAGGTCAGCGTCGGCATCGAATAATCACTGTTCAGATCACCCAGACCGACTACCGGAATGTTGTACTTTTCGACCAGCTCGAGTGCCTTCGCCGTCAAAAGCGCGGCGTTCGAAACACGGATCAAATCATGCTCCGCCTCGCCGAAATACATCCACCAGAAGTGCGTGCAAAATACCGCCAAACGCTTTCCGGTCGCCTTTTCCTCAAAAACGCCCCAGGTCGCCGCCTTCGAAGCATCGGGCGTGTCGGCATATTTGACATATCCGCTGTCTATAAGCTCGAACCTGTCCTTCTTGTATATGAGCGTGTCAAAATTGTTCCCGACATATTTGCTCACATCGACAAAGCCGTACTCGCTCTCGAGAGAGCTGTAAAGCTTCGAAGCGTTCCAATCCGGTGTCGCTTCCTGCATTCCGAGAATGTCGGGCGAATACGTCGAGATCACCTCGCCGATCCCGCCCTCGCGCTCCTCGACCGGATTTCCGAAATAGTTTCCCCAAATATTGAAGCTCATTATGCGTACCATGATAATTCCTCCGCAATCTGTTTATTTATGAGAAAAGAGCCGTCACAATACTGCGACGGCTCATCGATTTTCAAGCCTTCAAGCCGCTCGCCAAATGCGAAACACCCTGAAATTTTCGCCGATCCGAAAATCAGCCGAGCTTTGCGTAGTTGACCTTTACGCCGGGGCCCATAGTGGACGCGACAACGCAGCTCTTTATATACTGACCCTTGGTTGCAGCCGGCTTAGCCTTGATGATAG
>CAYRKS010000040.1:1435-12100 GCA_964424855.1 uncultured Lachnospiraceae bacterium | reverse complement strand
TGTTGGTCTTACGGTTCGAGTGGGAGACTGCGAGACCGAACTGAACGGACTTTCCACAAATACTGCACTTTGCCATGATTTTTTACCTCCTGAGTCGCGCGTTCGGCTTTGGTTTGATGACCTATTGGCGCGCAACATAATTTTTTCATGATTAACAGAATTATTATACCATATATTCGCGGAAATTGCAATAGGTTTTGCGAAAAAAATTGAAAATATTTTTTTAACTTTTTATATTGCAATTGATTCCGAGGGCTTAAGGAGCTTCAGCGGTGCGCCGAAACGCTTTGCCGAGTACTCGATCCAGTCATTCGGACAGCCGTTGGTGTCGTAGAGATCGTGATGCCCCGGGACAAGCACCTTCGCGCCGCAGCGAACCGAAAGCTCTGCAGCCTCGTTAGAGTCAAGATTTCCGATTATGTTCCGCGCAGTCCTGAAATAATCGCGTCCGTTCACCGGAAGGAACATGATATCCGGCTTTTTCGAAGCGAGAGTATCTGTAAGACCGTCGTACATAGACATATCGCCGCCGAAGAACACGCTCTTCCCTTCAGCCTCAATGAGGTAGGAAAGCTCGTTATGCTCGCCGTCGGTCGTGTGCAGCTCGGTGTGAGCGCAGGGGATCGGGGTGATCCTTACGCCCGCCAGCTCAAAGGGCTTGCCCCACTCTGCCGGGACATTTGCGTGCATCGCGGTCGGAACACCGCCGATCGCGCTTATTTTCTCGCAGCTCGGCGCGGGTACGAGCGTAAAGCTGCGACGGCGCAGACGGTAAAACGGCTCGAGCGTCTTCGGGTCGAGATGATCGCCGTGCGGGTGCGAGATGACGATGACATCGGGCAGAAGCTCACAGAGCGTCGCGGGCGCGGGATATTTCCGCGTGCTGCCCGGACGATCCACATAATCCGAGAGATACGGGTCGGTTATTATCCGAAGCCCCTCGTTCTCGAGCATCGCTCACATTTGTCCAAGATATGTGAATTTCATTTTATTGTCTCCTTTTCAAAAAGCATATTTTCGCAAAAAAGCATATCGAAATTTTCATCGAGCGCAAGCTCACGACAGCTTATCCTTGTCGGCTCGACTTCACCGCGCAGCAGCAACTCCGCGCCCTTAAGGGCGGCGTTTCCGATAACCTCGAACGACTCGCACTCGGGGAGCAGTCCGGTTCGAATGCAGGCGGACATATCAAGACCTCTGCCGAAATTTCCGGCGACGCAGAGCCTTTTTATCGGCTCACCGCCGCAGATAAGGTCTATACCCGTGCGTATCGCGCCCTTTGCGAGCTGAAACGCGCGTATATCCGCCTGAGTCAGGCTGACACCGGGCGCAAGCTCGATATCGCCCTCGACAAAGCCGCTCTCATCGATCAGCTCGGCTTCGAGCAGTGCCGAAACGGCGGATATCAGCCCGCTCCCGCAAAGCCCCTTTGCTCTTCCCTCTCCGAGGACATGGCAGGAGATCGAGACCTCAGAGCCGCTTTTTATGCACTCCGCGCGGTCGATCGCCCCCTTCAAGGCGCGCATACCGCAGCTTATATCGGCACCCTCGAGCGCGGGTCCCGCGGCGGTAGAGGCGCATATCAGCTCGTTACCGTCGAAAAACGCCAGCTCACCGTTCGTTCCGAGATCGACGAGCAGCGACCCCTTTTCAAGGAGCCGCGCACAGATCAGCGCACAGGTCGTATCGGCTCCGATAAACGCCGACACACAGCGCGGAAGATATACGCTTCCGCGAAGTCCTATCGATTTTCCGTCTATCGTCTCACCGAAAAGGCTCGAGGGCGTGAAGGGATCGTGTCCCATCCCAGAGACATCGCGACCGGTCAGAAAATGCAGCATGACAGTATTGCCGGTTATCACAGCGTGCTCGTATTCAAAGCCCTCTGTGAGGCTCGAGAGAGCCTCACGAAGCTCATTCGTCAGCTCTGCCATGTGAGACTCGGCAGCACCTATACGCGAGATCACATCGGCTCCGAAGCGTCTCTGGGGGTTCAGCATCGAACGCTCGTACACACGGTCGGGAGTTATCAGTCTCACCTCGAGAGTCGTCGTTCCGATGTCGATGACCAGCTCACCGCGAATTTTTTCGGTGTCTCGAGCCCTTTTATCGTGTGAAGGCTCGTCCGAGGAGATTGAGAGCGAAGCTGTATCAAGCGGCTGATCAGCCTCGAGCGAGGAGCTCTCATCGCTTTCAAGCAGCTCAAATTCGCCGCAGACCTCGGTCTGACAGGCGAGCCGCCAGCCCTCGTCTATAAGTCCTCCGAGCAGTCTTCGCTCGTTCTCGGTCGGCTTTGAAAGCTCACCGCGCACTCTCACGCGGCATTTTCCGCAGCGTCCGCCACCGCCGCAGGGGCAATCGGCGTGTATCGCCTCCGAAAGCTTTATTTTGACCACATCCTTCAATTTTTCAGTCCTCGGCTACCTCGGTATCCGGCAGATACACATAGCCCTCGCCGCGCACCGCACGGATAAGTCTTATGCCGAATTTTTCGTCCAGCTTTGAGCGAAGGAAGCGTATGTAAACATCGACGACATTAGTATCGCGCGCGTTTTCGTCGCGCCAAAGCGAATGAAGCAGCTCCGAGCGGCTGACCGTAACGCCCGGACGCTCGAAAAGATAGCAGAAGAGCGCAAATTCGCGGCGCGTGAGATGCGAGGAGTTGTCCTTGTAGGCTACCGTCATATCCTCGGGATATACGGCTATTCCCTCATCGTCCTCGTTTTCGGCCTCGAGCTTCATGACCTCCTTTATAAAGTCACGCAGCTCGGAGATCGCAAACGGGCGGTCGAGGATGAGTACGCGAACCGATTCGGGCATGGAAGCCGCAAGCATTCCGCAGTCGATGAGTATAGCCGCGCGAAGCCTTCTGGCGCGTATCGGCTCGGTAAGTCCCTCGGCGGCAAGTATACCGAAATCCTCAGAGTCCTCGGCGGCGGAGACCATCCCCGCGCGTTCAAGCTCGAGCGTCAGCATACGTCCGCAGAGCGGATCGGCGGATAAAACCTTATATTTCAATTTTAAACCATTCCTTTCCAAAAGCTGTTGACAGCGCGAGCAGCCGCGCAGCCAAAGCTCTTTTCATCAGATCGAGAGGATCAGCTTCGTCAGTGCCAGGACCGTCGGGATAGCCACGGGAGCGAGGAGCGACGAAACGCCGACCGCGTGCGCCGCAAGCTTCGGCTTTATATCGTAAAGCTCGGCGAACATCGCAGTATTTGCCGCAGTCGGAAGTGCGGTCATGATTGCCGCGAGATATACAAGCTCGGAGTCGAGACCGACGAGACGCGCAATGAGAACGACTATCATCGGAAGGCAGATAAGCTTGAAAAAGCTGAAAAGATATATCTTGAGCGAGCCGAAGATCTCCTTTATCGGCATTGCGGCGAGGAGCGCACCGATGACAAAGGTCGAGAGCGGTGTGCAGATAGAGCCGATATAGGATGCTCCGCTCAGGAAGAATTTCGGAAGGTCAAGCTGCCAGATATATATCGCAAGTCCGATGAGACAGGGAGTCGTTCCGTAGTTGAGCACCATCTTGAGCGGGCTTATGCGTATATCCGAACGCTTTCTGCCGAGGATGATCATACCGTACGACCACATGAATATGTTGAACGAGATGACATAAAACGAGCCGTAGAAAAGTCCCTTGTCGCCGAATGCCGCCTCGAGGATCGGGAAGCCGATGAAGGCGCAGTTTGCAAAGATCATCGAGAATTCCATTATCTTCCGCTCATCCGGCTCACGCCAGAGCTTCGCCGTAAAATATGCAACGAGCGCGAGAATGATATGTATCGCAAGTCCGAGCAGGATCACGATAAAGCCGGTCTTGAGAAGCTCGGGAGAATACTCGTTTTTCAGCAGTGCGCCGCCCATCATGAAGGGCTGACCGACATTAACGACGAGCGTTGAGAGCTGCTTTGTCGCCGTATCGCTGATAAAATTCACTTTCTTTATAAAGTAGCCGACGAGCACCATGAAAAGCAGTGTCAGCACCGCGTCGGTAACTACACCTATGTTAATTTCCATTGTCCTTCAGCGCGTCGAGCCTTGCCTTTATTTCTTGCATATCGACGAGCATATCCTCCTTCTTTCGCGGGTCGCGGAGCAGAGCCGACGGATGATACACCGCACACAGCTCGTAGCCTCCGCGCTCGAACCAGATACCGTGCTCCTTGGTTATCTTAAAGTCGGGCTTTATCAGCCGCATTGCCGATATCCTTCCGAGACATACGATAAATTTCGGCTTTATCAGCTTTACCTGCTCACGCAAATAGCCGATGCAGGCATCCTCCTCCTCGGGCTTGGGGTCACGATTCTTGGGCGGACGGCATTTGAGGATATTCGCGATATAGACATCCTCACGCTTTATATCCACCGCCTCGAGATAGCGGTCGAAGAGCTTTCCGGCAGCTCCGACAAAGGGTATACCCGAAAGATCCTCCTTTTCGCCGGGAGCCTCGCCGATAAACATCAGCTCGGCGTTTCGGTTTCCGACTCCGAAAACCGATTTCGTTCGGGTCGCGCCGAGCGCACAGGCATTACAGGAGGCGCACGCCGACTCGAGTTCTTCAAAGGTCATATGTATTTTCTCCTCTTTCACTTTAAGTACTGCTTGCTTTGGTTTTGTATTGCAAATGAAATCGCATTTGCAATTTCGCAGTCTATATTATATTATACCATACTTCCGAGGATTTTAACAGCCCTTTTTTCACAAAAATTAAAACAATGCTCTTTTATATAATAAATTGCACAGCAAGATTTTATATTTCGTCCATATTCACCAATGATTGCCTCAGCCTTAAAGCCGCGATCGAGGTATTCGCGGCAGCTCATCGATTCATGAAGGACAAGAAAGCAGCGTTCGGGGGATTTTTCGTACCATGCACAGGATTCGCAGCTCTCGTCTCCGAAGCCCGAACGCTCCAGTCGCTCACAGCAGGAGAGCAGCTCGTCGAGCCGCTCGAAGCAGCCTATGGGGGTTATCGTCAGCCGCTCGTCGGAGCTTCGGACGCTTTTCTCACCGAGCTTTGTTATGTATATCTCTGCTCCGCCGTCCTTTGAGGGATAGAGCTGCACAAACAGTCGGTCGCTGCCCGGATCGAAGCCGAGCTCGCCAAGCTCCGAGAGGAGTGAACGCAGATTTTCCTGAGCTCTCGGGTCGGAGTCCGAATCGCTCGAGAGCGGCAGCTCATAATGCTCGACATCGGCTCGAGTGAGCATCAGCTTGAGCTTTCCCGGGCTTATAAGTATATGTTCCATTGTAAAATTCTTCCTTTCTGAGATATATACGCAATCGGCTCTGCCGCAGTGGGGGCCGAGCGCAGCGCATCGGATCGCTCCGAGTCTTAGGCTACTATTATTATAATCGAAAACGCCGAAAAATGAAACACAAAGTTTTTGTAAGCGCGGGAAGAAGCTGTATGGATTTCTATAAAGCTTCAATTATTTATTGCCTGCTTGCAGCAGAGCGCGATTTTTCGAAGGGTATGACCTTGAGCTATGACGCTTTGTGAAAAAGCTGTCACCCATTTTAAGGAAAGTTCATATTTTTTTAACTCGGATTTCACCATTTTTTTCTGAAATATGATATAATGAATATGGATATTTTTCTAACGAATTTCACAATTTCACTCAAACGTCAAATTGTGAACACGAATTTGTCTATTTTCATCACATAACCGTCACATAACGCCCGAAATACACTTTTTCGGGCAGCCGTTAAAGAAAGAACAGGAGGAAATTTAACATGGCAACAAAAATTCTTGTCGTCGATGACGATCTTAACATCTGCGATCTTCTCAGACTCTACCTCGAAAACGAGGGCTACGAGGTAAAGACCGCGAACGACGGAGCGGAGGGCGTGAACTACTTCAAAATGTACGAGCCCGACCTCGTGCTGCTCGACCTCATGCTCCCCAAGAAGGACGGCTGGCAGGTCTGCCGCGAGATCCGCGAGATATCCTCTAAGCCGATCATCATGCTCACCGCAAAGGGCGAGGTATTTGACAAGGTAGTGGGTCTTGAGCTGGGCGCGGACGATTTCGTCGTAAAGCCCTTTGAGACCAAGGAGCTTGCCGCTCGTATAAAGGCAGTTCTGCGCCGCTATTCGGCACACGACAACCAGAACGACGACGAAACGATAAAGTTCGACAACATCGAGATCTCCCGTCAGAAGTATGAGCTCAAGCTCAACGGCAAGTCGGTCGATATCCCCCCGAAGGAGCTCGAGCTGCTCTACTTCCTCGCTTCGAACTACAACCGCGTCTTCACCCGCGATCAGCTTCTCGACAAGGTATGGGGCTTTGATTACCTCGGCGACTCGAGAACTGTCGATGTCCACGTAAAGAGACTCCGCGAAAAGCTCGAGGGCGTTTCGGACAAGTGGATACTCAAGACCGTCTGGGGCGTAGGCTACAAGTTCGAGCTGCTCCAGTGATCACCGCGTTCAGCTCCATCTAAAAAAAGGCTAAGAGCCGCACAAAAGCTCCTCGCAGTCGTTTTTCGCCCGATAACAAAGGGCAAAGCCGCCGCGCCGGGAGCTTTTTTCGAAAAAATACGGATCACGAGCCTGTCGTGACCGTGCTTGACCGCGCACTGCACGGTCGGAAAGGAAGCTTTTATGTTCAAAAGCGTCTTTACAAAATATATAACGGCATTCATGCTGATAATCGCGACGAGCTTCATTCTCCTTGCTTTGCTGCTATGCCAGATGGTGAACGGCTATTCGATCGATGCCAAGGAGGAGATAGTCGAGCGAACTGCGAACATACTCACGAATTACATCACCGAGGACTACAAAAACGAGGACAGCTACGATTTTTCGCAGTATATCTACTTCAACCGCAGCAGCATCGAGCCCTTTCTCTCGGCTCTCGCCGAATACAACGAGGATATAATAATCTTCATCGCCGATCCGTCGGGCGCGATACTCCTCACCGATGAAAGCGTCGGGCAGAATTACATCAGCTCTAACGTGCCGAAGGAGATAATCGCGAAGCTCTCCTATGACGGTGAGCAGACCTTCTCGGGCGATCTCGGCGGAGTTTTTTCGATGAAGCATCTGGTACACGCCGTACCCTTTTACGACTCCGACGACGGCTTTGTCGGCTCGCTGTTTGTCTGCTCACCCTCGAGCGGGATCGATCAGCTCATCGAAACGATGGTGAAAACGATCATTATGTCCTGCCTTTGGGTAATGCTCGCGGCACTTCTCGCGGTATATTTCATAAGCGAAAAGATAATCGACCCGATAAAGCAGATGTCAAACGCCGCGAAGAAATTCGCAGCCGGAAAGTTCGATGTTCGCGTTCCCGTAAAGGGACGAGACGAGGTAGCGGAGCTTGCGACCGCCTTTAACAACATGGCGGCGAGCCTTGCAAGCCTCGAGGATATGCGCAGGACCTTCCTAGCAAATGTCAGCCACGATCTCCGCACCCCGATGACCACGATCTCGGGCTTCATCGACGGAATAATCGACGGCGCGATCCCTCCAGAAAAGCACGAATATTATCTCGATGTCATTCGAACCGAGATACGCCGTCTTTCGCGACTGGTAATCAGTCTGCTCGACATAACTCGCATTCAGGCGGGCGAACGCAAATTCAATAAGACCGCCTTTGATATCTGCGAGATGGCGCGGCTTATACTCATCTCCTTCGAGCAGAAGCTCGATCAGAAGAAGCTCGATGTCGAATTCGAATGCACCAAGGACAACATGGTGGTCTATGCCGATCACGACGCGATATATCAGATTTTCTACAACATCTGCGACAACGCAGTGAAATTCTCGCGCGATGGCGGAAAGTACAAGATCAGCATAATCGCACGGGACAAGAAGGTCTACATCTCGGTCTTCAACGAGGGAATAGGCATACCCGCAGAGGAGCTGCCCTTCGTATTCGAGCGGTTCTACAAGTCGGACAAATCGCGCGGTCTCGACAAGACGGGGGTCGGTCTCGGTCTCTATATCGCAAAAACAATCATCGATGCGCACGACGAGGAGATCTGGGTAAAATCGGTCTACGGCGAGAACTGTGAATTCGTCTTCACACTTCCCTACACTCCCGAGGCTGAGATAGCTGTTAAAAACTGATATTTTTCACAATTTCTCCGAGGCTGAAGCCTCGGAGAAATCTTTTTACATCAAATTTTGCGTTTATTCTCAGAAGATTAACGATTGAACAAAAAAAATGCGTTTTCTATTAACAAATCTCTGGTATAATGTATGTACCGTTTTTGATGACCGCTCTCGGCGGAGTATTTCTCACGAGTCAAAGTCTCAAACGGAGAAATGAGAAAAAATTCGGGCGCAAAGAGGCTCGAAACGAATTTTCGTCTGAAACAAATGAAACAAAAAAATCAAGCACCATCGGATATCGACCGTGTGCTGTAATGCGGCTGTATCGATGTACAGTCTGCGATCTTGACCCCCGATGCTTATCGGGCTGTGCTTTTGTGTTCTTTAAGGAGGAACTATGCCGAGCATATTCAGTCTGACCCGTGAGGCGGAGAGCCGCGGGAACGAAAAACAAAACGAAAATATCGACGAACCCTGCTACGGCGGTTTTTCGAGCCGCCTTGACTACGAGTACTGCAAAAACAAGCGGCTTCGCGCTTCGACCGCCTGTCTCTGCTTTGCGGTGTTCATATTTGTCGGAATGACGATCGCGGGCTTCGGGATCGTTGCCTACGATTTCATGCAACAAAACAGCAAGCTCTACTTTCCGATGATGCAGACCGATGACGCTCCGATCGAGCGCGCGGGTCTATCACGCGCATCAGCTCCGACCGATGACATAACTCTGGTCGATGTCAGCTCGGAGCAGTCGAGCCGCTATCGCATACCGCGCGGAGTCATGATCAAAATGCTGCGCTCGGGCGCAAAGGGCTATGAGGAATTCTTCGCGGGCGATATAATCGTCGCGGTGAACGGAAACGAGATCAGCAATGTGGAGGAGCTTGAAAGCGTTTCTTCGGAGGGCGAGGCACTTACCTTCCGCGTATTCAGGCAGAATCAGTATATAGATATAGTCGTGTCCGACTCGGAATGATGTTTTTTCGGTGGTCATTTTATATGACCACCGACTTTTTTTATTGTCGGAAATTGTCGGATGGGACAAAATTCAAAAAACATTCAAAAAGTACTTGACAAAAAGTCAAAATAGTGATACTATTATTACATTGGAATAATTTATAAAGCAGATAGAGGCGCGGTGGGCAATTACCTCAAAATCCACTCGGGGAAGGTGCCGCCGCCGAAGTCCATGCAAGAAAGCTGTTTTTTGCGCGGGCTGGGACGCAGTCATAAGAGGCGGCGTACTGTCACATTTTTGTGGAGAGCTATCGTTGATAACTGCTGTGAGATGATCATAAAGGGAGTCGCGGTGTTCTGCCAGGACTCCTTTTTTCTGTAAAAAATCATTCTTCGGAGGTCAGATATGTACCATTCAGTTTCACGCAAAAGAACCATCGCCGCGGTATTGATGCTCCTCATCGTAACCGCACTGCTCTCGATCGGAGTTTTCGCCGAGGGTGAAGCGACCGATTCGAACCCCTTCTATGCAACCTTCTTCGCGCTCATCCCGCCGATCGTCGCCATCGGACTCGCGCTGATAACCAAGGAGGTATACTCCTCGCTGTTTATCGGTCTGTTCGTCGGCGCACTTTTCTGCGGCTCCTTCAAGCCGTTGTCGGTATTCGACGCTTTGATCGATGACGGTATGATCCCCGCAGTTGCGGACAACGCCGGAATATTCCTATTCCTCGTCATTCTCGGAATAATGGTCGCGCTCATCAACAAGACCGGTGCCGCCGCAGCCTTCGGAAAGTGGGCTCAGACTCACATCAAGACACGTATCGGCGCAATGCTCGCCACCTTCGCACTCGGAGTTCTCATCTTTATCGATGACTACTTCAACTGCCTCACGGTCGGAAGCGTTATGCTCCCCGTTACCGATTCCAAGAAGATCTCCCGCGCAAAGCTCGCCTTCCTCATCGACGCTACCGCAGCTCCGATCTGCATGATCGCTCCGATCTCCTCGTGGGCTGCCGCAGTTTCGTCCTATGCCGAGGGCACCGGCTATTCGGGTCTCGAGCTTTTCGTAAGAGCCATCCCCTTCAACTACTATTCGCTCATGACCCTTCTCTTCATCGTCCTCACCACTCTCATGGTCGTTGACTACGGTCCCATGCTCAAGCATGAGCGCAACGCCATCGAAAAGGGCGACCTCTTCACCACCGGTGAATCGACCAACCGCGCCTCCGAGGAGCTTGAGGTTAACGAAAAGGGCAAGACCATTGACCTTATCCTTCCGGTCGCGATCCTCATCGTACTCTGCGTATTCGGTCTCGTTTATGTCGGCGGTATCTTTGACGGACTCTCCTTCATCGATGCCTTCTCGAACACCGACGCATTTGTCGGTCTCCCGTGGGGCGGTATAATCACTCTTATCATTACGATAATCTACCTCATCTGCCGCCGTGTCATCACCTTCAAGGAGGCAATGGAGTGCGTACCGAAGGGCTTCATCGCGATGGTTCCCGCTATCTCGATCCTCACCCTTGCTACCTCGCTCAAGAACATGACCTCGATCCTCGGCGCACGCGATTTCATCGCGGGACTCATGGAACACGCCGCAGCAGGTCTGAGCCTCTTCCTCCCCG
>CAYRKS010000040.1:0-1425 GCA_964424855.1 uncultured Lachnospiraceae bacterium | reverse complement strand
GTTGCCTGCGGACTCGCATTTGCGACCGGAACCTCGTGGGGAACCTTCGGAATCCTCATTCCGATCGTTTCGGGTATCTTCGATACCACAAGCCCGCTCTTCATCATCGGCATATCCGCCTGCCTCGCAGGTGCGGTCTGCGGTGACCACTGCTCGCCCATCTCCGACACGACCATCATGTCCTCCGCCGGCGCACAGTGCGACCACATCAATCACGTTTCGACTCAGATTCCCTACGCAGTTACAGTCGCAGTCTGCTCCTTCGTCGGCTACATAGTCGCGGGACTCACTCAGAACGGTTGGCTCGGACTCGCGGTCTCGACCGTCGTGACCGTCGGTGTAGTTGTCGTTGCAAAGCTCAGCATGAGCAAAACGAGCAAGGGCTGAGAGATTCTTCACAGTTAAATAAAACCAAAGAAGCTCGGCTATCCGCATCGCATGAGTGATAGTAAAGCCGCTCCGAGATTACAAATAGGCTGTCGCAATAATGGCGACAGCCTATTTTTTGTTTAAGAAAAGCTCCGTAGGTCTCCCACGGTATTCGAAAGCCGCCTTGACCTCGGAGCGAAAGCCGCGAGGGTATCAGTAATTCTCGGGCTTTATCTCGAAAAATGCTCTCTCGTGCGCACAGACCTGACAGAAATGCGGTGCGGCTTTTCCGATGTGGATATGTCCGCAGTTGCGGCAGACCCAGATGCAATCACCGTCACGGCTGAAGACCTGCCCCGAGATAACATTCGACAGCAGCTTTCTGTAGCGTTCCTCATGCGTTTTTTCAACATCCGCGACCTTTTCAAAGCGGATCGCTATGTCGTCAAAGCCCTCGCTGCGCGCATCTGCCGCCATGCTTTTATACATCTCCACCCACTCGTAATTTTCTCCCTCGGCAGCATTTCGAAGGTTCTCCTCTGTGCCTCCGATACCTCCGAGCAGCTCGAGCCAGAGCTTTGCGTGCGCCATTTCATTTTTTGCGGTCTCCTCAAATATCGCCGCTATCTGCTCGTAGCCGTCCTCACGCGCTTTTTGTGCGTAATAATCATAGCGATTACGCGCCTGAGATTCTCCGGCGTATGCCGCCGCAAGATTTGCCTCGGTTTTTGAACCCTTAAGCTCCATGTTTTTATCTCCTTATCTTGACCCTTAAGACCGCGAAGGAGCAAAAAAGCTCCTCCGCTCTTATAATATCCGACTCTCCGAGGCAGCGAGGTCAAAGCCGCGCAGCCCGTCGGATGTCTCTATTATTCTCCGAGCGGAGGATATTTATTCAGCCTTTCACAAAATCGGGTTTATCGGGTCGCGAAGGGTCGGGTCGATAGCCTTGAGTCCGAAGCGCGAAAGGTATTCGCGTCCCTCCTCAAGCTCATTCGGAGCTGCGACTCGGCTCGGAACGTGCGCGCCACAGCCGATCACGACATCGTTTTTGAC
>CAYRKS010000039.1:0-12133 GCA_964424855.1 uncultured Lachnospiraceae bacterium | reverse complement strand
CGACGATAACACGAATTATCAGCACGCGCTCGACTCGAACAACAAGGCGATCTCGATCATAGAAGAATATATCGGCGGTAAATAATGGTATTCAGCAGCATACTTTTCCTCTTTCGCTACCTCCCGATCGTCCTCATCCTCTATTTCATCTGCCCGCAGAAGCTCAAAAATCTCCTGCTTTTCGTGGTCAGCCTGATATTCTACGCTGGGGGCGAGCCGGTGTATTTCGTCCTGATGCTGTTTTCGACGCTCGTCGATTACATTCACGGACTGATGGTCGCAAAATATAAACGCGAGGGGCGTATCCGCGCGGCAAAGCTCACGGTCGCCTCATCGGCGGTAATAAATCTGGCACTCCTCGGATTTTTCAAGTACGCCGGCTTTATCGTTGCAAACATCAATAATATCTTCGGCTGCGCGATAGAATTTCCCGCACTCGCACTGCCGATCGGCATATCCTTCTACACCTTCCAAACGATGTCCTATACGATCGATGTCTATAAGGGCGATGCCGAGCCGCAAAAGAATATCATCGACTTCGGCGCATACGTCACGCTTTTCCCGCAGCTTATCGCAGGTCCTATAGTCCAGTACAAGACGGTCGCCGAGCAGCTCAATCACAGAACTCACACCTTTGACAATTTTGCTTACGGTGTTCGCCGATTTGTTGTAGGACTCGGCAAAAAAGTCCTGCTCGCAAACTCCGCCGGAATGATCTGGGACAGCGTTGTCGCGAATGACCTCTCTACCCTCCCCGCTCTGACCGCGTGGATCGGAATAATTGCCTTTTCCTTCCAGATTTATTTCGACTTCTCCGGCTACTCCGACATGGCGATAGGTCTCGGAAAAATGCTCGGCTTCAGCTTTCTTGAAAACTTCGATCACCCCTATATGTCGTTCAGCATCACTGAATTCTGGCGCAGATGGCACATTTCGCTCGGAACATGGTTCCGCGACTATGTTTACATCCCGCTCGGCGGCAATCGCAAGGGCTTCGCAAAGCAGCTCCGCAATATCGCCGTCGTCTGGCTCCTCACCGGACTCTGGCACGGAGCAAGCTGGAATTTCGTGCTTTGGGGCGCATTCTTCGGCGTTCTGCTGATATTTGAGAAGCTTTTCTTCTTGAATTTTCTCAAAAATCACAAGGCAGTAGGTCACATTTACACGCTTTTTGCGGTAGTTATCAGCTGGGCGATCTTCGCCATCGAGGATATGTCACGCCTCGGTCAGTATCTCGGCGCAATGTTCGGCGCGGGCGGAAGCTTCGCCGATCCGACCTCGGTATATCTGCTGACCACAAATGCGATCCTGCTCGTCATACTCGCGGTCGCTTCGACCCCCTATCCCGCAAAGCTCGCGTCGAAGCTTTACGGCAAATTCACGAATATCTCGCCTGTTATCGTCGAGAATTTGTTCTATTGTGCTGTGATCCTGCTCTCGACCGCGTATCTCGTCGATGCGTCGTACAATCCCTTCCTCTATTTCCGTTTCTGAGGTGAACATGAAAGCAAGTATAATTACAACCGTAGTATTTTGCGCACTGATCGGCGGTCTGACGGTCGCAAGTCTCGCCGCGCCGACCAAGGAGATGTCCGAGACCGAAAACCGTTCGCTCGCGCAGCTCCCGAAATTCACGCTGAAATCATTGTTTAACGGCGATTTCACCGCCGATTACGAGGAATTCATCACCGACCAGTTCATCGCGCGCGACAGCTGGATCGCGCTGAAATCCACCTCCGAAAAGCTGCTCGGTCGGCGTGAATCGAACGGCGTTTACCTCGCGGATGACGGATATTTCATCGACGGCACCGCTCCCGACAGCGAACAGTCGGAAAAGAATTTGGCGATACTTGAAGAATTTGCGAATAATGTGAACGAAAAATACGATCTTCACATCATGATCGCGCCGACCGCCTCGCTCATCCTCGAGGACAAGCTGCCGTACGGTGCGCCGATCTGGGATCAGTCGAGCTATCTTGACAAGATAGCCGAGCTTCCGGGCGCGATAGATGTTAGAAATGCACTGAGCGAACACGCCGATGAGTACATTTATTATCGAACCGACCACCACTGGACGGCAGACGGAATGTATATCGCCTATCGTTCGCTTTGCGAATCGCTCGGGATCGACCCGATCGAGCCGGATCAGCTCGTCCGCACCACTCTTTCGGACGATTTTCTCGGTACAGTCATCGCGAAGGTCGGCATCGAAGCAGCTCCCGACAAGCTCGAGGATATCACTTCGACGACTCAGCCGACGCTCCACATCATCTACAACAATGGAATAAGCGAAGCCGACAGCCTCTATGTCACCGAAAAGCTCGAAACGCGCGACAAATACGGCGTTTATCTCGGCGGAAATCCCGCGATAGCGGACATCACGACAAGTATCAAAAACGGTAGAACGCTCGTTCTCGCGAAGGATTCCTACGCGCATTGTATGCTCCCGCTCCTCGCGAACCACTATGAGCGGCTGATCGTGATCGACCTGCGCAGCTTCAACACCGGCTTCACAAGCTATCTCGACGAGCTGACCGAAAGCGGCGTGAAGATCGACGATGTTGTCGTGCTGTACAGCTCCTCAGGCTTCGCGAACGACCGCAGCGTCATCTGGTTGAAAAAATAAAATCAAGGTCGAAAATTGAAATCGATTCTCACCTTCAAATATCAAAAAGGAAGAGCGAACCTTCGCTCTTCCTTTTATTTTTATGTATAATAATCGAAATTCCCCAACGCTTTTTTCGAAAAAGCCGACGGAGTTTGACCTGTGTACTGTCGAAAAGCCTGTATAAAATAGGAAAGACTGTCGAAGCCGCATTCCTCGGCGGTTTTTCTTACCCCTTCACCGCCCGCAAGCATCGACTGCGCGTATTTCATACGAAGCGCGATGAGATATTGCTTGATGGTTGAGCCGGTATATCGCTTGAAATCGCGGTTCAATTTATTCACACTGACGAAAAATTTTGACGCAAGCTCGGGAGTCGTCAGGTTCGATTTGTAATTCAGACCGATATATTCCACGACATCCTTAATATAAGTCTTTATCGGACTCAGACTTTGTGTGTTTTGCTCGGTCGAATACTCCTTGAGCTCGGTCAGGATAAGTGCGGCGTAGAGCCGTTTCTTGTCGTTCGATATCGTCTCGGACAAAAGCTCACCGAGATAATGCTCCAATCTGTTCAGCTCGTCATCGTCAAGCTTGATAACCGCAGTTCCCATCCGCGAAAATTTTCCGAGATCGCCCATCCCGCCGCCGATCATAGTCAGCGCACTTTCGCCGATGTAAAGCACGATTCGGTCATAATACACATCACTCGGCACATTATTTCGGTGCATTACGTGCGAATTGTGGTAACAAACGCAGTGTCCGTTCGCCTCGATCGACCCGCCGGTGTTCGAAAAAACGATCTTTCCCTCGCTCATCACAAATATGAATTCGTAATATGTATGTGAATGATACAGCGGCATATAATGCCCCTTCTGCGAAAGTCGGAAAGCGATTATCTCGCATTTCTGTTCTCGCATAAACGGATAATATACGTCTTCCATTTTTGAAAATCCCTGCAAAAAATCTAAATTTGTGGTCGAATTTCTAAACCACGCTTATATTATATCACATTTCGCACGGTTTGTAAACCGCGCAAAACAGAGAAATCTCCCTTTCAGGAGATCTCTTCGTTGGTATAATTGACGATATTCTTGAAAAGCTCAAGGTTCGCCGCGAATTTTTTCTCGGCTTTTTTCGAATTCTGCATATTTTGGAACGAGGTTATACGACGAATACAGAGTATCGTATTCTCCGGCAGATCGTCGATCCCGTTGAAGCTCTGTCCGAATTCGGTCTTCGAAAGCACAATTCCGGTCTCATCATATACAGAATCGGGAATTTCTGTGAATATTTCGGAAATCGGCATGAAGAGTCCCGATTCGCACGCCTGCTCGTACATATACGGCGACAACAGCATTATCGCCGCATCCCCTGCCATTATCTGCTGGTAAAAGTCCTGCATCTCGGTTTGAATGAACTCATTGTTGAATTCCGCGTCCTTTTCCTTAACAGCCGCCGCGCGCTCCTCGGGCGAAAGCATCACGATGTCCTTCAGCGCGATATTGACCTCGTCGTCCGAATTCTGATCGACCCCGACCGACGCAACCGCACGCTGAATGTAGGTCAGATCCTGCACCGCGAGTATTTCGGGTCCCGCATAAAGCAGATAATAATCGTATTTTGTATTTGTAGCAAACTGTAATGTACAGATCAACACCGTGACTATCGCGACTGCGGCGATCAGCGTTTGTGCCTTGTAGTGGTACCAAAAATTATCGAACCAAGCAAAAAATCCGCTTTTTTTCTTTTCTTCCAATTTTCTTATCTCCTGCATTTTAATAGATATATTGTACCACCAAATCGACTTATTTTCAATAGTTTTCGTGCATTGTTTGCAATTTGTTTACGTTTATTTCACGCAAAGATCCTATCCATCAGCTGCTCGGAAAATCTGTTCAGCTTTTCGAAATCCATCGCCGCGATGTATATCGCCTCAACGCGCGAATGCAATCGATTTACCTTCGAAAGCTCGGAAAGTGCCGAATCGAGCAGCTCGTTTTTGCACTTCAAAAGTCGTCGATACCGCTGTTTGTCGTCGTGATCGAACGCTCCGCGGTCGATAAATCGCTCCATATTCAGAATTTTAACACTGTCGCTTGCTTCCCCATCGCCGATCACCGCCGACATTTCGAGCCTCGGGATCAACATCGCCTCGGAAAATTCGGGCTCGAGTGGCATCGGCGCGCGCAAAGCATCCAGCCCGGCGCGCTTTGCGGAATCGAGCAAAGCGTCAATCATCAGCTCGGCGGTCAGCATCGAATCGCGGACTATACAGGTAAATTTGCAATTTTGATAGCTGTCAAATTGCATAATCCCCTTGCTCGATATTGCGCTGATCCCGCGAGTCAACACCTTCGGCTCATGATCTGACGGGATTTTGTTCGCCGATTTTCGCATCGCCGAAAGCCTTTGCGCGATCAATCGGTCGGTAGCCGCTTGCATTTTCGTCATATTGATGAATCCGCGTGCCTCGAATCGCATCAGCTTCGCGATCTCTCCCGTCGCAAAGAGATATTCGTAGCCTTTAGAATAGAGCGCGGATTTTGCGTGAATAAGCTCAGAAAGCTCATCTCGGGAATCGCGCAGAGCATTTTCATCCCAGAATTCGCCAAGGTTCACAATTTCTTCCACCGCTCCGGGCAGCTTTGGGTCGCGCGTATGCGGTGCGGTAGCATCAACTATGCCGATCGGGCGATTATTCAAACGGTGAATTATCAATCCGTCAAGCGAATCCGGATCGGACGAGCAATAAAAATACTCGCATTCACATCCGTTTTCGACCGCGCGAGCCGCGATCCGCTTCATCAGCGTCGATTTTCCCGTCCCGCTCCCGCCTTTTATCAGAAAAATGCGGTCAAAATCCTCGGGCGCGAAGATCTCATCGAACCAGCTTACGAACCCGCCCGAGCTGTTCGCCGCCGCAAAGTATCTTTTCATATATTTTCTCCAAAATTTAATAGCAGAGCGCAGTCAACTCAGTTGACCTTTGCTCTGCTACTATATTATGGAAAATTTCGAAATTTGACACGGTTCAGATAAAGTCCCTCGGGAGGTGCGGTCGGTCCCGCAAGTGAACGGTCACACGCCTCGATTATTTTGGGCATTTCCTCCAATTCGATCCGTTCATTTGCACATTCGATCAGCGTTCCGACGATTATTCTGACCATATTGTAGAGAAATCCGTCCGCCGCGATCCGTATGTGTATCAGCTCGTCGCCTTCGATCTCGAGATGTTTAACATTTCTGACCGTATCGGCGATCGTCGCGCCAGCCGACATAAAGCCCGCGAAATCGTGTCTTCCGACGAAATAATTCGCGGCTTTTCGCATGATCTCGACCTGCTCGGCGGTCATTTTTCGGCATTGATATGCCCTTCCGACCAAAAACGGGTCGCGAATTCTGGAATTCAAGACCAGATATTCATATTCTTTCCATTCAACATCATGTCGAACATGAAAACTATCCGGTACGATCGCCGCCGAAATCGACGAAATATCGGGCGGCAGCTTCGAATTCATCGCAAGTGGCAGACGCTCGACCGGAATGTTTTTATCCGTGTCGAAGGTCAGAAAATATTGCCGCGCGTGAACGCCCGAATCGGTTCGGCTGCATCCCTTGACCGGCAGGCGTTCGCCAAAAATCGCCTCGACCGCGTCCTGGATAGTTGATTGAACTGTGATTTTGTTAGGCTGCACTTGAAACCCGGCAAAACGAGTTCCTATATATGCAATTTCGACAAGATATTTCATAACGAGATCGCCGCAGGAAGCTTGTTCAGAAGAATAATTGCCGCGATAAACAATATCATCCCGACCATCCACGCAATATCCTTGAACGTAAATTTCAAAATATTCATCCGCGTTCTGCCGTTGTCGCCGCGATAGCAGCGGCATTCCATCGCCGTCGCAAGCTCATCGGCGCGTCTGAACGCCGAAATGAACAGCGGAATGAGGATCGGCACGAGCGTTTTTGCGCGTTTTGCCAAGCTGCCCGACGAAAAATCCGCGCCTCGAGCCTTCTGTGCCGAAATTATTTTATCCGTTTCCTCGATAAGCGTCGGAATAAATCTCAGTGCTATCGTCATCATCATCGAAAACTCATGTACGGGAAGCTTGATTTTACGCAAAGGTGACAAAAGCTGCTCGAGTCCGTCGGTCAGCATGATCGGCGAAGTCGTGTAGGTCAGCAAAATCGTTGTTCCGACCAGCAGCGCAGTGATCCTGATGATGATCAAAATAGCATAAAATATGCCCTCGAGGTAGACCTTCACCGGTCCGACATGGACAAGTAAAACGTCACCTTCCGTCCAAAAAAGGTTAAAAAATGTCGTGAATGCAAGCACAAAAATCAGCGGTTTCATGCTTTTCAGCATCGTTTTGAACGAGATTTTGGATATCATCACTAACATGATCGCGCTTAGAATGACCGCGATAAAGCTCCATTGATTCTTAGCGAAGAAGATCGCAACGATGTACAAAACGGTCAAAATAAGCTTCGAGCGCGGGTCGAGTCGATGGATCACTGTATTTCCGGGGAAAAATTGTCCGATTGTGATATCCTTCAGCATTTTTTACCCCTCCCCAATAGCCGCAAAAGCTCATTTCGAGCCTCTTCGACCGTAAAAATTCCATGACGAACATCAAGTCCGCGCTCGCGGAGCGTGTTCATCAGCTCGGTGATCTGCGGAACATCGAGTCCGACCTCGCAAAGCTCGTCCGCGCGGTCGAAAATCTCGGCGGTCGTCCCCTGCATAAATACCTTCGCCTTATTCATAACTATTATTTCGTCCGAATATTTAGCCATATCCTCCATAGAATGGCTGACTATTACAACTGTATTTTGGCGTTCTCGCTGATAGCTTCTGATTCCGCCGAGAATATCCTCGCGTCCTTGCGGATCGAGACCCGCCGCAGGCTCATCAAGCACGAGCACCTCGGGCTCCATCGCCATCACTCCCGCGATAGCGACGCGGCGTTTTTGACCTCCCGAAAGGTCGAACGGCGATTTTTCGAGCAAAGAAGGCGAGATACCGCAAAATTTTGCGGCTTCTTCTACACGTCGAGATATCTCATCGGCGGCAAGACCCATGTTTGAAGGTCCGAACGCGATGTCTTTTCTTACCGTTTCTTCAAATAACTGGTATTCGGGATACTGAAAAACCAAACCAACACGGAAAGCGAAGCGGCTGACCTGCTTCGGATCTGCCCAAATGTCCTCTCCGCCGACCAAAATCTGCCCCGAGGTCGGCTTGTTCAGACCGTCCAGAAGCTGTACAAGCGTCGATTTTCCCGATCCGGTGTGTCCCATCAGACCGGTTATCACGCCGCCGTGGATCGTCAGCGACACATTATCAAGAGCAGTTTTCTTGAACGGAGTGTCGGGAGAGTAAATATATGACACATTTTTCAACTCAATTTCAGTCATTTTTACCTCCAAAAAGCTTCATAATCTCATCTGCCGCCTCATTTACCGTCAATTTGTTCAGCGGCAACTCCTTCCCGTCCAGTCGAACGCCCGAAAGGTTCAGCTCGTAAAGCAATTCTGCGGGTTGCGGAACATCCAGACCGATGCTTTCGAGCTTTGCAACGTGCGAAAAAACCTCGCCCGGCTTGCCGTCAAGCTCGATCTCGCCGTTGTTCACAACTACGACACGATCACAAAGTGCCGCCTCATTCATGTAATGAGTTATATGCAAAATCGTAATACCCAATTCACGATTCAGACGCAATATTGTGTCCATAACCTCGCGCCTGCCGTGCGGATCGAGCATAGCGGTCGATTCGTCAAATATCATACACTTCGGCATCATCGCGATAATTCCCGCAATCGCGACGCGCTGCTTCTGACCGCCCGAGAGCTGGTGCGGTGAATGACGCGCAAACTCGGTCATTCCGACGGTTTTCAGTGCGTCATCGACACATTTTCTTATCTCATTTGACGGAACTCCGAGGTTTTCGGGACCGAATGCCACATCTTCCTCTACTATAGTCGCGACAAGCTGATTGTCTGGATTCTGAAAGACCATGCCGACCTTTCGACGATTTTCGAAAAGCTCGTCCTCGGTCAGATCGGACTTCGTGATCTCAAGCCCGTCGATCACGATCCGCCCCGATTTCGGGGTCAAAATCAGGTTCAAAAGCTTCGCCAGGGTCGATTTTCCTGAACCGTTATGCCCCAAAATCGCCACCAGCTCGCCTTTTTCGATCTTTAAATTCAGATCATGCAGAACCTCTGCCTCATTTCCCTCGTCATCGGTATAGGAAAAATTCAAGTTTTCGATACTAATAAAGGGTTCGCTCATTTCATTCCTCACAGTAATTTCCAAAAATTCGGAAACCGCTCATTTCTTTCGAAAGCGCGGTGATCAGCTCGGAGGTCGCACTGTCGGCGAGATTTCCGACGAAATCGAGATAAAAACGATATTCGAACGGCTTTTCGGGGATCGGACTGCTTTCGATCTTCGTCAAATTCAGTCCCAACGCCGAAAAATACGCCAAAACTCTCGCAAGTGTACCCTCGCGGTGCGCAAGCGTGAAGCTGATGCTGACCTTGTTCGCGCCCTTTACGACCGCACGTTCTCGGCGAACCGCACCAAACCTCGTCAGATTTCGCTTCGAGTCCTGTATATCCTGCTCGATTATTTTCAATCCATAGAGCTGTGCGCATTCAGCCGAAGCTATCGCCGCCTGAGTCGGATCATTGAGATCGCGAATCATTTTCGCCGCCGCCGCCGTATTGACGACCGCTTGCGCCTCAAAATTGTGTTTTTTTATATAGTTAGCGCATTGACCTAATGCCTGTTCGTGGCTGATCACTCGGCGTATTTGACAAATTTCAGCCATCGGAATCGCCAGCAAGCAGTGCGAAATGCCGACCGGATGAGCCTTGACGATAGTGCATTCGTGCGTCAAAAGCTCATGATAAACTCCCGTGACCGTTCCGTGGATCGAATTTTCGAGCGGAACGACCGCGCAATCGATCTCGTTTGATTCAAGCGCGTTGAACAAATCCGCAAATGTATTGTAGTAGCTCGGAGCCTTTCCGGGGTACATTTCAGATGCTGCTTTTGTCGAATACGATCCCGGAACGCCCTGAACTCCGACTCTTCCCGGATCGTCATCCGACCGCTCTGACGGCAGCTCCGCGCCGCCCGAAAGCTCGGATTTCACGATGTACTGGCGCAGCTTCGACATATTCATGATCCCGTCCCACGTTCCGACCAGCTCGGTTCGAAGTAGCTCGGGCGTTTTTGCGGCGATCTTGTCGAGCACCGCGCGTTCGCGCACCTCGTCAAAAACCGGAAGCTCGTTCGCCAGCTTATAGCGCGCGACGCTCTCGGCAACCTGCATACGCTCGGTCAAAAGCCGCAAAAGTTCAGAGTCGATCCGATCGATCTCGGCGCGGCATTCCTGTAAAGTTTTCATAATTTTATCCACCTGTTTCGCGATCAGTTTTTTGTCCAACGTGAGCTCGAGCCGCATGGCAGCACGGCTTTTGAGCTCTTGACCGGAATTCCGATCTCATCGGATTCCACATTTCCTCCAAATTTCTCGACAAGATGCAAGTTCAGAAGATAGCCCATCGCGGACGGCGAAAGCCCGGTCGTGTACGAATTCACGAGGAAGAAAAGCGGGTCATCCGACAGCACCTTTACAGTCAGCGAGATCAGATCGTCGATGCTCTCCTCGAGCTTCCAGACCTCCCCCGACGGTCCGCGCCCATACGACGGCGGATCCATTATCACCGCGTCGTAGCGATTTCCGCGGCGTATCTCACGCTCGACAAATTTTTTGCAATCGTCAACGATGTACCTGATCGGCGCGTCCGAAAGCCCCGAAAGCGCGGCGTTTTCCTTGCACTGCTGAACCATTCCCTTCGCCGCATCGACATGGCAAACGCTCGCTCCCGCCTTCGCCGCCGCTATCGTCGCGCCGCCGGTATAACCGAATAAGTTCAGAACTTTTATACTTCTTCCGGATTTTTTGATCAGCTCGGAAAACCATTCCCAGTTGACCGCCTGCTCCGGAAAGAGTCCGGTGTGCTTGAAGCCCATCGGCTTGATTATGAACTTAAGATTAAGATTTTCATATAAAATTTGCCAATTTTCGGGCAGGCGATTCTGCTTCCACGCTCCGCCTCCGCCCGAGGAACGGCGATAGGTAGCGTCCGCCGAGCTCCAAAGCTTCGATTTTTTCGCGTTTTTCCAGATGACCTGCGGGTCGGGGCGCACCAAAACATACTTGCCCCAGCGTTCGAGCCGTTCGCCGTCAGACGTGTCGAGCAACTCGTAATCTGTCCAATTTTCAGCCTTCCACATTTTTTATGTCAATTCCTTTCGCATTATCCACAATTTCGGATGCTATATTTTAATGAAAATTATGGATTTAAGCTTATTTTTTCTCCAACGCCTGATCAAAAATATTGACCTGATTCGACTGCTCACGCGGTTCGGATGCACTGAACGGAATGTTCAAATGATCATACGCCAGCTTGGTCGCACAGCGTCCGCGCGGAGTACGCGACAAAAAGCCTATCTGCATCAGATACGGCTCGTAAACATCCTCGAGCGTTATCGATTCCTCGCCAACCGTAGCGGCAAGCGTTTCGAGTCCGACCGGACCGCCGCCGTAGAACGTTATGATCGTTTCGAGCATTTTTCTGTCGATATTATCAAGCCCCAGCTCGTCGATTTCGAGCATATTTAACGCATCATTCGCGGTTTTTTCGTCAATGTGTCCATTACCCTTGACCTGCGCGTAGTCGCGGACTCGCTTTAACAGGCGGTTCGCGATTCGCGGAGTTCCGCGCGAACGCGATGCCAACTCGAGTGCGCCGTTTTCATCGATGTCAACGCCGAGGATCGATGCCGAGCGGCAAATTATCGATGCCAGCTCTTCAACCGTATAAAGCTCGAGCCGCAGTAAAACTCCGAAGCGGTCTCGGAGCGGTGTCGAAAGCTGCCCCGCGCGCGTGGTCGCGCCGATAAGCGTGAAATGCGGCAGCGGCAGGTGTATCGACTGCGCCGACGGTCCCTTTCCGATTATGATATCGACCGCGTAATCCTCCATCGCCGGGTAAAGTATCTCCTCGACCTGGCGCGGCAGTCTGTGTATCTCATCGATAAACAGCACATCTTTTTCGGACAAATTGGTGAGAAGTGCCACAAGATCGCCCTGCTTTTCGATCGCCGGTCCCGAGGTCACGCGGATATTTACGCCAAGCTCGTTCGCGATTATCTGCGAAAGCGTCGTCTTTCCGAGTCCGGGCGGACCGTACAGAAGGACGTGATCGATCGTTTCGTTCCTCAGCTTCTCCGCGTCGATGTATATCTTCAGATTCTCCTTCGCCTTCGCCTGACCGACATAATCCTCGAGCCGATCGGGGCGCAGGCTTCGGTCAACATCAACATCCTCAAGCGAAATCTCCGGGCTGACGATGCGATTTTCAAAGTCAAATTCGTCAAAGTCCATGATTTTCTTCCTTTCGCTATATCACTATCGATTTATTTCATCAAACGCTTCAGCG
>CAYRKS010000038.1:0-12802 GCA_964424855.1 uncultured Lachnospiraceae bacterium | reverse complement strand
ATTGCCGAAGCGGCGGCGAAGCTTGACGCGATCTCGAGGATCGAGAGTCCGAGCGAGAGTCCCGCAAAGCCGAGAGCCGCGGCGGCGAATACTGCGAGGATGATACCGACGGCGGTATTTGAACGCGCCGCGCCGCCGAGTGCGGTCTTTTCGGCTTCGATCCCCTCGCGTCTGCCGCGGGCTTTGAAGCGTTCGAGCTGTTCGCTCGGCGGGAGAGATTCATTGTAGGTTTTGAGCGAATCGAGCTGAGCTTGGAGCTGACCGAGCTTGATTTTAGCGGCTCGGAGCTGTTCGAGTCGAGAGGCTTCGGGTGAGGCGGAGCTTGCAAGCTTTTCGTCGAGCTCGGATATGCGGCGTTCGAGCGCGTGCATTCGCTCGAACAGCCCGGCGAGGGTCTTTGCCTCAAAGGCGCGGAGCTTCGCATTCAGAAGCTCGGATTTTTCGCGGTCGGACGCTTCCTTTTCGCGGTAATCGGCGAGCTTGGACTCCTTTATTTGCAGCTCGGACGAGGCTTTCATCGCGGCATCGAGGCGGGTCTCGAGCTCGGCGATCTCGTTTGACAGCTCGAATATTTTGCCGCCCTTGCCGTTTTTATGCAGGAGGAGGACACGCGCGGAGTCGAGGCGTTCGAGTGCGCGCTGAGTGTTCACGGTCTCATCAGCGGAAAAGAGGAGATTTTCGATCCCGTCCGAGACCTTTGCGCCGCCGACGTTCGTTCCGCCGAGCTGCGAGACGAAGGCGGTCGCGGCGAACATCTCGGAATCGACACCGAAGAAGAGTTCGCCGGGGGATTCGCCCTTATGACAGGGCATATTGTTCGAGAGATCGACGAGCTGCACCGCTTCGCGGTAGGTCGGCTTTTCCTCGCTGCCCGAGACGCGGATGGCGCGTTCGATACGATAGCGGTGAGTGTCGGTTCGGAAGGTCAGCGTTCCCGCTGCCGCCGATGAATCCCAGCCTATGACGGCAGGGCGTTCCTTTGGCGAAAGACCGTAGAACATGAATTTAATGAAGGCGGCGAGAGTGGATTTTCCGCTCTCGTTTGCGCCCTCGATGATGTTCACACCCGGTTCGAAGGACAGCTCGAAATCGTTCAGTCGTCCGAACGCGGTTATGTTCAGCTTTTCTATGTACATTTATATGTCAATGCCTTGCGCGGATTTTATTTGCGCAAAGAAGGCTTCCTTTCTCTCCTTCGCGGAGGTTTGATTCGTGTGGCTTTAGAGCTCGGTGATGTCGCTGCCCGAGATAGCCGCGAGACCGTATCGCAGTGCGCAGGCGGCAAGCTCACGGTCGCTGTCGCTTGACGAGAGCATTTCCTCGAGTGTCTTATAGAATGCGCCGCGGATGGTAGGGTCGTTTTTGAGCTGTGCCGCATCGAGAAGTGGTAGAGTCGCGTCCTCGAGCTTTAGCAAAAAGAGCTGCGGGAACTGGCTCGAGATGAACTCCTCGGATATTCTCAGCTCACCTGCGACCTCACCGGTCAGTGTGACTCGAAGCGCGGTGTCCTCACCGAAATGCTTTTCGGCGATCAGCCCCGCAAGACCTCCGACTATATCGGCGTTTGTTCTTGCGCCGCTCACATCGAGCTTGAGGCTCTCGTAGCAGCGTTTTGAGAAGCGGACGAACCTTGCTCCGAGCTGAAGCTCCGAATTCTGCTTATCTGCAACTCCGATCACCGCGCCCTTTTCGCCCAGCTCATCGAAGCCGCGTCCCTCGAGACAGCCGCTGTAGGCGTAATATGTACTGCCGAGCTTTTGAAGCCCCGAGTGGTCGTGATAATGTCCGAGGGCAATGTAATCATAGCCCGACTGCTCGATGACTTCGTTCGGTATCGGGCAATTGTCAGAGACGTTTTTTCCGACCTCACCGTGTGCCAGGAGGATATTTATTTTTGAGGGATCGGTCGGGGGCGTGCTTTCGAAGGGACAATGCTCGAGCCTCGGAGAGGTGAAGGCATAGCCGTATATCGAGGTGTTTTTCTCGGGAAAATCGAAGCAGGAAAGCTCCTCGGAGTCGAAAATATGCACATTATCCGAGAATTCGGCTCGACGGTAGAGGCTTCGCGGAGTATACGGATCGTGATTTCCGGGCTGGATAATTACCTCGCAGTCGGGGATCGCGGCGAACTCACGCTTTAGGAGAGCTATGGTATCCTTCGAGGCGTACTCCGACTCAAAGAGGTCGCCCGAGATGAGCAGGAAATCTATTTTATTCATTTTTACATAGAGAGTCAGCGAGGTGAATGCGGCGCGAAATTCATTCCTTCGAACCTGCGCTCGGCGCATATCCAGTGCGGCGAGCGGACTGTCGAGGTGAAGATCCGCGCAGTGCAGAAATTTTATCATCGGTCAAAACCATTCCTTTGTGTATATGAGCTCGGCTGAATGCCGATTTTTTATTTCGGGATTTTTGAAAAAAAGACCTGATTATATTATACAATAATTGCGCGACAATTTCAAGGCTATCGGCGAAAAATTAAAAACTAATTAACTCCTGACGGCGAATATTTCGGCTTTTTCGGGCAAAAGCTGATTTACAGCCCTGCGGCTGAAAAATACGGTGACAAAACGGAGTGAAGAGTTTTGAAAAAGCTTATGGAATATTTAGCGGTGCTTGCGGTCGGGAGTGCCTCCTACAGCCTTATTGAAATATTTTGGCGGGGCTTTACTCACTGGACGATGGCATTGACCGGTGGGGTCTGCATGATGCTTATATATGCGGTTCACTGCGGCTATTCTTCCACAGCTATGTGGAAAAGATGTCTTGCGGGCTGTCTTATAATAACGACCGCCGAGCTTTCGGTCGGCTTTGTCGTGAACATTCTGCTCGGCTGGTCGGTATGGAGCTATTCGGGCGAGCTGTTCAACTTTCACGGTCTCATCTGTCCGCTTTACACTTTGCTATGGTTTTTTCTCTGCATACCGGCGGATATGCTTTGCGGCGGGATCGGGCGGATATTTTCGGGGCTTTGGGGGCTCGAAAGCGAGGGAGGATGAATATTTTGTCCGAGCGGAAAATATATATTATCAGTCTCCGAAATAAATATTGAGCCTGAAAGGAATGGTAGCAGAGATGACCGATACAACGATCTACCGCGATATAGCCGAGCGGACGGGGAACACCTTTTATCTCGGTGTTATCGGACCGGTTCGAACCGGAAAATCCACATTCATAAAGAAATTCATGGAAAATCTCGTCATCCCCGGGATAAAGGACGAAAACGAGCGTGAGCGTGCGCGCGACGAAATGCCGCAGTCGGCGGCGGGTCGGACGGTAATGACCACCGAGCCGAAATTCATACCCGATGAGCCGGTCGAGATAACTCTCGGTGACAATGCGGTCATGAAGGTAAAGATGGTCGATTGCGTCGGCTACATAATCCCCGGAGCGATGGGACACATTGAGGACGGACACGCGCGGATGGTACACACTCCGTGGCAGAGTGAGCCGATGCCCTTTACCGAGGCGGCGGAATACGGCACGCGCAAGGTCATACGCGAGCATTCGACGGTGGGGATGCTGGTAACGACCGACGGCACTATCGGTGAGCTTCAGCGCGAGAGCTATGTCGAGGCGGAGGAGCGGGTCGTTCGCGAGCTGAAGCAGATAAACAAGCCCTTTGCGATAATATTGAATTCGGCAGAGCCTCAGAGCGATGCGGCGGTGAGTCTTGCCTACAGGCTGGAGGAAAAATATTCGGCACCGGTCGCGTTGGTGAATTGTCTCGAGCTTGACAGCGGAGACATACGACACATTTTGGAGCTTGTGCTTTCGGAGTTCCCGGTCTGCGAGCTGAGAATTAAGCAGCCCGACTGGATCGGTGCGCTTCCCGAGGGACATAAGCTCAGATGTGGGATCGAGGAATTCATAATGGAGCGTGCCGAGCGAGTGACGAAGATCGGCGAGATATCGGGGACGTTTTCGGATATGGGAAGCGGTGAGCTTGTAAAGGGGATCAGGGTCGAACGGATCGATCTTGGAAAGGGAACGGCGGAGCTTGAGCTCGAGCTGTGCGACGGTTTGTATTATCGGACGATAAGTGAGCTTTGCGGCTTTGAGATCGACGGTGAGGAGAAGCTGATAACCCTGCTCTCGGAGCTTTCGGAGATGAAAAAGAAATACGATCGGGTTGCATCGGCTCTCGACGAGGTGGAAGCGAAGGGCTACGGTATAGTAACGCCCGAGATCGACGACCTTCATCTTGAGGAGCCTGAGATCGTTAAGCAGGCGGGAGGCTACGGAGTACGGCTTCGGGCGAGTGCGCCGAGCGTTCACATGATAAAGGCGAACATAGAGACCGAGATCAGCCCGATGGTTGGGACCGAGCAGCAGTCGGAGGAGATAGTAAAATATATGCTCCGCGAGTTTGAGGAGGATCCGAAGAGCATATGGGAATCGAAGCTTTTCGGAAAGACGCTGTATGAGCTGGTGAACGAGGGACTTCACACAAAGCTCGATCATATGCCCGAGGAGGCGCGGACGAAGCTTTCGGAGACCTTGGCGCGGATAATAAACGAGGGCAGCGGCGGGCTTATTTGCATAATACTTTAGCTTTGAAGTAGGCTTTTGCCGCGAGTTTACACATAATTAACTTTGAACAAATCCGAGTGACACAGAAATATGGTATCATTAAATAAAATGTGTATTTCTGGAGAATTCGGATGAAAATTAAAACTGATTCGCGGCTTACCCTTGCCGCAGTAATTTGTGCGGTGCTGCTGCCGCTGTTAAACGCTTCGTTGCTCGGCTCGTTCATGGTCATAACCGAGACCGATGTTGCATATCCCGAGCGGGTATCGCAGGTAATACAGTATGCAAAGGAGCTTATCAGTGTACTTTGTGTATTCGCTTCGGCGGGATGTCTTGCGTATGCTTCGGCTCTTGAACGCTCGAAAAGGGCGGTATTTACGATATGCGCCGTATCCGTTCCGATCATATATCTCACGTCGGCACTGGTCGATATGGGCTTTTACGGAGACAGCGCGTTCAGTGCGATATATCTGATCCCGATGGTTATAAACTGCTGCTTTGAGATAATCCGCTATGCGATAGTTATGCTCATTGCGTCGCGGCTCGGAAGGCGTGCGCGCACAGAAGGACAAAGATCTGCGCTCGAGCTTTTTTCGCTCGATGGGATGCTTTCGAAAGCGGCGGTATATTCGGTACTGACGGTATTTATAACTCTGATAGTCACGAGCCTTACCGACACGATATCACTGCTTGCCGAATACGGTGCGCCTGTGAATTCGAGTGAGCTTACCTATCTTATACTGCCATATCTCACCTCGATAGTTTACAGTGTGATCGGGTATTTCGCGGTATATTTCATCGGAACAGCGATCAAAAAGAGAATATAAAAGCAGCTCCGCCGCCGATAATTCGGTGGCGGAGCTGCTTTAGTTCAGTCTCCAAAGCCCAAGAAGGCTTCGTTAAGCGAGTCGATATAGTTTTCCTCGGCGGAGAGCTTTGATTGGTAATAGGACGCGAAATCGGAGGTGTTGTTTATGACCATGTTGTCAAAATATCCGTAGAAGCCTGCGGATTTGAAGTTCATTCCGGGGTCGTAGTCGATGTTATCAAATATCAGATCGAGCATATCTACAGTTTCTTCATCCTGAGCAAAGCGGACGCTGAGGAGCGAATCGTAGAATTTCGGGCGGACGAGCTTGTTTCCGTAGTAGGACATCCATTCGCTGACTATTCCGGAAATATCGGGGTCAGCGGTTGCGGGGATCATGAGATTGTGGCTCCAGCTGAGCGATTTATAGCTATCCTGCGCTTCATCGTATTTGGGGAGAGGGAGAACACCGTAATCAAAGTCGAGGTTGTTGTATGCGGAAGCCGAATTATGTGCCGAGACGAAATAGGTGAGATAGGTTCCGCGGTTGAAATGTACTACGGCATCGGCGGTATTTTCGGAGCTGCCCTTTATAAGGTATCCACCGCCGCCGTTGAAGAGCGAGACACATTTTTCGAGGAGGGCTTGAGTGGTTTCGTTGTTTACGGTAAGCTCAAGACCGTCCGAGCTGTTTTTGTAGATCATTTGTCCGCAGGAGGCGGGGATATTTCTGAGCATCCAAGCGGAGCCCGAGACATTTGCGACGACTCCGTAGCGGTCGAATTCGTTCATCTCACTGTTTCCGTCAACATCGTTAAGGATATCTGCCGAGAGCTTTGACAGCAGCTCCCAGGTCCACTTTCCGTCGTAGACATAGGAGTATATATTACCGAGCTGAAGCTCCTCGGCGAGCTTTTTGTTGAGGAGCAGAAATACGGTGTCGCCGATGAATATATCGCTTGCTGCGAAGGGCGACTTCCCGTTTATCGAGAGCGAGTCGATTATATTGGAATTCCAATAGGGCTTTGAAAAATCTACATACGGTACGCTGTTCCAGTCAAGGACGAGGTTTTCCGAGACATAGGAGGTGAGATCCATATTCACGTGCGAAACTATGAGATCATAGTCGGAATCGTCTGACATGACGGAGTTTTTGACTGCCGGGTAGACATCGTTTATGGTAGGACCTGCGATGAAATATTTTATATCCACGCCGAGAGTTTCCTCGGTCTTGAGATCGCGCTCGTACATTGCGTCATCGATCGCATTTCCGCTCTGCTCCTCGGAGTAGATATAGCTGAGCTTTGAGGTGGTTATTATCGTAAATTCCTTGCCGCCGTAGCTTTTGACCTCGCTTGGGCGCAGAGGGTCGGCGACTTCGCCGTTGGAGGTGCTTGTCGATACGCTGCTTTGATCGATATTTCCGTTATCGCCGCAGGCAGCGAGTGCCGTCATCATAAGGGCTAAAATAAGCGTTACAAATCGTTTGCTTTGCTTCATAAGATCATTCCTCCGGAATTTAATATTTTTGACCTTCTGCTCGACTCATCGGGCGGCAGAATGGCGGTCGGAGCGGCTTTTTTTCAAAAAGCTCTTGACAAATCTCCTATATATTATTATAATATATTAGGGGACTTTTGTACATAACACAAATCAACGTCGAAATGACCAAAATCGACTTTTGAAAGGAGCGGGGTTATGAAAAGCATGACGATATTTATCCATCAGGCGGCACAGGGCTTTGCGCCTTCCGATTGGCAGAAAAACAGCATTCCGAACATACATCGGCTATATTACATAATCGGCGGCAAGGGTAGGATGATCGACGAGGATGGTCAGGTGACTCGCTTCGAGGCGGGGAAGATATATCTCCTGCCCTGCAACATGAGCTACAGCCTTGAAAGTGATCCGGAGCGTCCGATCGAGCATATATATTTTGATTTTATCTCGATACCGCCTATCGTTTCGAAGAGTCCGATAATTTATGATGTAGAGCCGGGCAGTGCGCTTGCGGGGATAGTTTCGACTGCGGCGGCACTGCTTCCAAAGCGCAGTACCGACAGGATCGTTCGACCCGACAGGATACCGCTTGATTACGGTCAGATACCCGATGCGGTCAGTGGGAGCAGTGATGAGCTCTGTCAGCTGATATATTCGCTGTTTGATACGCTGCTTCGTCTGCTTCAGCGAGAGAGGGAGCTTCCGTTTTTGACCGACAGTGTGATAAACGAGTCGCTCGAGCTTATAAAGCACAGCTACAGCTCACGAATAAGCGTAGCCGAGATAGCGGCGAACGCCGGCTTTGAGGTGAATCACTTCATTCGCAGATTCAAGCGGGTTATGGGTATAACGCCATATGCGTATTTGAGAAATTATCGATTGTTAAAGGCGCGTGCGCTGATATCGCAGGGCTTGACCATAGCCGAGGCGGCGGAGAGAGTGGGCTATGAAAACGCCTCGAGTCTTTCGCGCGCTTTTAGAATAAAGAGCTGAGAGGACTTTTGACATTTTTCACAAAAGCATATTTGAATATTCGAAAATTATTCTCCGAAGGGTTGGAAAAGAATTTTTATAAAGCCTATTGACAAAGTAGGTAATGTATGGTATAATAATACCAACCTTTTTGGTATGCGTTGAAACGGAGGATAAATCGGCATGAGAAG
This sequence comes from uncultured Lachnospiraceae bacterium, assembly GCA_964424855.1. Classification (GTDB taxonomy): domain Bacteria; phylum Bacillota; class Clostridia; order Oscillospirales; family CAG-272; genus Flemingiibacterium. Next base: position 4,798 of record CAYRKS010000038.1, on the reverse strand, counting down.
CTATTTTGAAGAGCTTGTGAGAGCCAATTTCCGATTCGGACGAATGCGTCGTATTTGTAAGTGATCATAAACAAAGTACAGCATTTAACCGAAACGAAAGGAAATTTATTATGTCAAACAATTACAAATTCGAAACTCTTCAGCTCCATGTCGGACAGGAGCAGCCCGATCCCGCGACCGATGCGCGCGCCGTACCGATCTATGCCACCACCTCCTACGTTTTCCGCGACTGCGAGCAGGCTGCCGCACGCTTCGGACTTTCGGACGAGGGTAACATCTATGGAAGGCTCACGAACTCGACTCAGGAGGTCTTCGAAAAGCGCATAGCCGCGCTCGAGGGCGGCTATGCGGCTCTTGCGGTCGCATCGGGAGCGGCGGCGATAAATTACACGCTCCAGGCTCTCGGTCAAAACGGCGGTCATTTTGTCGCTCAGAAGACTATATACGGCGGAAGCTACAATCTTCTCGCGCACACTCTGCCGACTCTCGGTATCGGTGCGTCGTTTGTGAACATCCACGAGCTTTCGGAGGTCGAGGCGGCGATAACCGACAATACTCGCGCTATATACATCGAGACTCTTGGAAATCCGAGCAGCGACATACCCGACATCGATGCACTTTCCGAGCTGGCGCACAAGCACAATATCCCTCTTGTTGTTGACAATACCTTCGGAACGCCCTATCTCATCCGACCTATCGAGCATGGTGCGGACATTGTTGTACACTCGGCGACTAAGTTCATCGGCGGTCACGGAACGACTCTCGGCGGTATCATCGTCGATTCGGGACGCTTTGATTGGGTAGGCTCGGGAAAATTCCCCGCGATATCCGAGCCGAATCCCTCATATCACGGTGTTTCCTTCACAAAGGCTGCCGGAGCGGCGGCATTTGTGACCTACATTCGCGCAGTGCTTCTCAGAGACACCGGAGCGACGATCTCGCCCTTTGCGGCATTTTTGCTTCTTCAGGGAGTCGAAACGCTTTCACTGCGTCTCGAGCGTCACGCGGAGAACACGAAAAAGGTAATCGAATTTCTTTCAAAGCATCCGCTTGTCGAGAACGTAAACCATCCGTCGCTTCCCGACCATCCCGATCACGCACTCTATGAGAGATATTTCCCGAACGGCGGAGGCTCGATCTTTACCTTTGAGATAAAGGGCGGAGTAAAGGAGGCACACAGATTTATCGACAGCCTCGAGATTTTCTCGCTCCTTGCAAATGTTGCCGATGTAAAGAGCTTGGTCATCCATCCGGCGACCACGACTCACAGTCAGCTCACCGAAGCCGAGCTTGCCGATCAGGGGATAAAGCCGAACACGATCCGTCTTTCGATAGGCACAGAGCATATCGATGACATAATTGCAGATCTCAGCCGCGGCTTTGACGCGGTGAAGCGTGGAGTCTGAAGCTATCCGCAATAAAAGCCGCTCGGGCATGATTGCTCGAGCGGCTTTTAGGTGGAAAAATTCACATTATCGTGCTATACTTAATATAAGGTTCGGATATGCGGATCACATCGAAAACGAAAAGGAGTATTTTTATGGAAACAGAGAGGCTGATACTTAGAAAATGGAGAGTCGAGGATGCGGAAAGTCTGTTTGAATATGCGAGTGATCCCGATGTGGGACCGAAAGCCGGCTGGCAGCCGCATCGGTCGGTTGAGGAGAGCCGAGGCATAATAGAGAATGTGCTGAACGGTGCGGAATGCTATGCTATCTGCGAAAAGGGGAGCGATAGAGCCATCGGTTCTATCGAGCTCATCCTGAAGGGACACACGGACATGACCGAGCGTGAGGATGAATGTGAGCTGGGCTACTGGCTCGGAAAGCCCTACTGGGGACGCGGATATATGCCCGAGGCGGCGAGAGAGCTGCTGCGCCGCGGCTTTGAAGAGCTCGGGATGAGAACGATCTGGTGCGGATATTACGACGGAAATCTCAAGTCAAAGCGCGTTCAGGAAAAGCTCGGCTTTGAATATCATCACACCTGCGAAAATGTTCCTGTGCCGCTGATGAACGAGGAGCGGGTCGGGCATACGAATATCATGACTAAGGAGCATTGGGAGCAGCTCGGCGCGAGCCATTCTTAATGTAAGTGATTAAATGGTCACATCGAAGCTTAGAGGCTTAAGCTCGGAACGATGGATAAAAAATGATAATCCCCTTCAAAGGCTGCCGTTACGGTCTTTGGAGGGGATTATATTTGAGATAGCTTAAATTCAGATTATTATCGTGCTGTGACCGCAGGGGAGAGCATATTCGCGGTCGAGGATGAGCTTGGCACTCGAGCCGTTCGGAATGTCAAAGCTGAGCTTTGAGATACCGTTCGAGCTTTCGATTGCGACCGAAGCTTTTCCGTTCCGAGTTTCGATCGAGCCGCTTATACGGTCGAGTCCCTTTACGAGTCTCGGCTTTATAATAAGCCTTGAATATCCGCCGTCGAGCTTATCCTGATCGATGCCGAGCAGATATTTGAAGAGATAGCGTGTTACTGCGCCGAACATCGGGTGATTTTGCGAACGGTTATAGGTCCAGTATTCGGGGAAGGTCGTACAGCCGTCGTCCATCCATTTTCCGAAAGAATACTTTCCGTGGGAGGTCATAAGCTCGAATGCGAGCTGTGCCTCGCCTTTTTCGAACAGGACGCGAGTGAGGATATCCGTGCCGAATATTCCGGTGTCGTACCAGGTCTCGGACTTATAATGCTCGACGAGCCTCGAGAAGGTTCGCTCGTCTCCGAGTCCGAGATCGAGGGCAAAGCAATTTGCGCCCTGGATCCCGCCGCAGAAATCTCCGGTCGAGGGGTCGAAATAGTTTTTGACTATAGCCTGCTTTTTGCGCTCGGCGAGAGCCGAGAGCTCGGGAAGCTTTTCGGAATATTCGAGTATTTTACAGACCTCGATAGCGCGGTTGATCGATTTCACATAGAAATATGTATTGACGAAGGGTTCGGGTATCTCGAGCTTTTCGGGTGTACACCAATCGCCCAGGCACCACTGCTCGGGCTGATCGCTGACAACGAGGTCGTTTTCGCTGTGAGCCTCGAGGTAGTCGAAATATTTGAGGGTGTTCGGGAAAAGCTGCTTGAGCGGCTCGGAGTCACCATAGGTCTTGTAATACATATACGGCACCTCGATTATTGCCGAGCCCCAGCCGCCCGGACCGCCGCCGCAGCGGGTATAGGGAGCGGTATACTGAACGTGTCCCGAGAGCTTATCCTGACAATCGGCGATATCGTTTATCCATTTGCGATAGAAGGTCTTTGCATCGAGAATGAGCATAGCCGCCTCGCCGACAAGCTCACCGTCTCCGGTGTAGCCGCGCTTTTCGAGGTGAGGGCAGTCGGAGGGAATCCCGCAGTGCATATTGTCGAGCTGAGTGCGAAGGAAGGTCTCGTACATCCAGTTGAGCGTTGCGTTATCCGAGCTGAAGGTCGAGCTTATCGGAACATCGGAATGGATGACCTCGACGCGGGGAAGCTCGGCGTTTTTGCTTATGCCGACATATCTGAAGCCGTTCCAGCAGAAATTAAGTCGGTATTCGCGCGGCTTTCCATCGGTGATGAAGGTCGAGGTCTGATCGTGATGAGTATAAGCCTCGATGTCTCCGTCCTTGAGACGTTCGCAGACGCGGAATTTAAGCGTTTCGGGCGAAGCACCGCGCTGAGTCAGCACGGGCGTTCCGGTGATATTTTCGCCGCAGTCGTAGATATATTCGTTTTCGGTCTCTCCGATGAGCTTGGGTATGATCGTTCGTATCACTCTGTCGGGCGGGCAGTCGGACAGCTCATAGTTCGATATCGGAGCTTCGACCTCACTCGGTATGCTCCAGCTCGACATATCATAGCCGAAAAGCTCCCAGCCCTCGAGGCTTATGCTTTGATAATCCTGGGTTTCGCCCTCAAAGAAGTAGGTCTCGACGATATTGCTGTTTGTCCATCTCATAATGGAGGGATCGGAGCAAAGCTCGGTGACCTTTCCGCCTTTATCGGTGAGGATGAGTCTGAAGCAGAGCTTGGGATCGCCGTAATCGTTGACAATGCCCCACTTTGTGTATTTGCAGTGATACCAGCCGGGAGCGAGAGCTACTGCGATGCAGTTGTTTTCGGAGATGAGCTCGGTCACATCGAGCTTGGAAACGCAGATGCGGTAGCCATGCTCCTCGCCGAATGCCACCTTGCAGTAGTCGTTATGCTCGTGAAAATCGGTCGAGAGCGTTCCGAAGCAGTCATCCGAGGCGGGAACACCGTTTATTTTAACGGTAAACATTCCGAGACCACAGATATAAAGCTCGGCGGAGGCGATATCCTTTGCCGCAAATTCTCCTCGCATACAAACCGTATCCTTAGTTCCCGAGGTGAGCCATTTTGCATTGCCGAAAAAGTCGATTGAGTTCATTTTTGAAGCTCCTTTCAATAATTTTTGACGAGCAGAATCGAGACCTTACGTTCGAGCTGCCAAAAGCTTAAATTTTACAGCTTATAGCTGTGTATCTCGCGATTTTCGATATAGCAGGCTTCGTTAAAGCCGAGCTGCTTAAGTGCGGCGGAGGCAGCCTCAAAGCCGTTTGCGAGCCGAGTGGGAATGTGAGCATCCGAGCCGAGCGTACAGAGGCGACCGCCGAGCGCGTGATAGCGTTCGAAGATAACGCGGTCGTAATCGGCGATCTGCTCGGTCATTATCTGCGTGTTCAGCTCGAGCGCGATGCCCTCGCGGATGACCCGCTTCAAAAGCTCGTCGATGCAATCCGTGAATTGATCAAGCTCGACCTCGATGTGATGATAGCCGACAATATATCTC
>CAYRKS010000037.1:0-13004 GCA_964424855.1 uncultured Lachnospiraceae bacterium | reverse complement strand
GCTTCGCGTCGAGCTTGCACGATATTCGGAGAGCGAGGAAAAGCTTCGCGAATATGATCGTATGTCGCAGAAGCTGGGTGAAATAATGATAAAGGCGGCATCAAGTGCCGAGCAGATCAAAAACGAGGCTCAGCTCGAGGCGGAAAAGACGCTGAAAAGCTCCGAGGCGCGAAAGAACGAGCTTATCGAAAAGGAGAACGAGCTTGCGCGTTCGCTCGACGAGAGATATTCGACCGCTGTCGCCGCGATAAATCGCAAGCTGAGCGAGCTGGTGAACAAGGGCTTTGACGCGCTGAACTATTCGATGAAGTCGGCTGACGAGGAGGTCGCGGCTCTGCTCGAGAGCCGCCGCTCCGCTGCGAGAGCCGCCGTTCTTCAGACGGCGGAGGCACTTCCCGAGCTTGAAGCACTCGCGCGTCTCGGCGAAGGCTCATGAATCGTCATCACGAGGTCGCGGAAGAGCTTTCCGCACGTTTGGGCGCGAACATAAGGGCGGCTCGGCGGCATCTCGGCATGACCCAGGGTCAGCTTGCGGGTGAGGACATCACGCGGAATATGCTGAGTCTCATCGAAAACGGCACGGCATTGCCGTCGCTCCCGACCCTATGCACGATAGCCGAGCGTTTGGGACTGACACCGGGTGCGCTGATGGGCGAGCTGAGCGATCATCTCATCGAGCGTTCGGAGAAGGAGCTTCGCGTTCTGCTTGCAAAGAAAAAATACGGTGAGCTTATCGACCGCTGGGATCGAGAGCTCGGTGAGGACTCCGAGCTTGAGCCGACACCGGGGCTTTACGATCTGCTGATCGAGGGCTTGGTCGGACGCGCGACAGAGCTTTTCGGGCAGGGACGGCTCGGCGAGGCGCGTGTGCTTCTGGATCGAGCCGATTCGATCCCCGATCCGAAGGGCTATGATGTTTCATCGGCGCGTGAGAACAGCCTTACCTATCGGATATTGATCTCACGAACGCTCGGAGACAGCGGCGAAAAGGAAAGCGAGAGCCTGACCGAGCTGATTTTTTCGAAGCACGAGCAAGCGTTTTATGCGGTCGTGCAGGAGCTTTTGAGCGCATCTGCGCGAAAGGTTCGCTCCGAGGCGGACGGTGAGGCGGTAGAGCTGAGAAAAAGGCTCGAGCCGTATCTTGCGCATTTCGAGGCGGGTCTGATACGCGATCACATCGAAGCGAAGCTTTTGATGATCGAGGCGGATTATTTGTCCGCAAAGGCGAAGCTTTTGCCGCTCTGCACCGAAAAGCTGCCGCTCGGAACCGCATTTGAGCTTTACAGCGATCTCGAGCATTGCTGCAAATGCTGCGGAGATTTCGAGAACGCTTACAAATATTCGACCGAAAAGCTGAAGCTTTTGCAGTCGATAAAAGCTGACAAGGGAGGGAATAACCAATGAGGATAGGACAGGGCTATGATGTGCATCGCCTGGTGGCGGGTCGCCGCTTGATACTCGGCGGTGTCGAGATCGAAAATCCGATCGGGCTTTTGGGTCATTCGGATGCTGATGTGCTTGTCCACGCGATAATGGACGCGTTGCTCGGAGCGGTCGCGCTGGGTGACATCGGAAAGCTGTTTCCCGACAGCTCGCCCGAATACGAGGGTGCCGACAGCATCGAGCTTTTGAAGGCGGTCGGAGCGTTACTGACCGAGAAGGGCTTTTCGGTCGGGAACATCGATTCGACTGTCGTTGCACAGCGTCCTAAGCTTGCGCCCTACATTGAAAAAATGCGCGAAAGAATCGCGGACGCACTCGGGATCGATATCTCGCAGGTGAGCGTAAAGGCAACGACCGAGGAGCGTCTCGGCTTCACCGGCGCGGGAGAGGGCATCGCGGCGCAGGCGGTCGCACTTATAATATAAAATAAAAAAAGCCGAGGCTCAGAGGCTCGGCTTTGAAAACGATGTGCGGTCAGCGAAAAATATCAGCTCCCTTGCTTTTTGCATCGGCACTGACTGCGGCATCGGGATCGGCGCGATATTCGGCTCTCTGCATATTTTCGGGTCACATTCCATAATATGAGATATAGGTCGGTTTTGCTCCGAGAAAGGCTTTATAATCGTCTCAGACTCGATCCGCAGGCTTTCGCGGGTCGGATAACAATAATTATACAAAGAAGGAATTTTTCAAAAATGATCAAAATCTCACCATCTGTTTTGGCGGCTGATTTTTCGAAGCTCGGCGAGGAGGTCGCAAGAGTCGAAAAGCATTCGGACTATCTGCATCTTGATGTAATGGACGGCGTGTTCGTCCCGAACATCAGCTTCGGCGCGGGCATAATCAGCTCGATCCGCAAGAAATCCGCACTTACCTTTGATGTACACCTGATGATAACCAATCCCGGACGCTATGTCGAGGACTTTGCAAAGGCGGGCGCGGACATCATAACCATCCACTATGAGAGCTGCACCGATCAGCTCGAGGTGCTTAAGAAAATCCGTTCGCTCGGCTGCCGCGCGTCGATCTCGATAAAGCCGGCAACTCCGGCGTTCGTTCTCGAGCCGCTGCTCGAATATGTCGATATGGTTCTTGTAATGACGGTTGAGCCGGGCTTCGGCGGTCAGTCCTTCATTCCCGAGACGATGGAGAGCGTTCGTGCGCTCGATGCGATGATAAAGTCGAAGGGCTACAACATAGAGATCGAGGTCGATGGCGGTATCGGCGAGGGAACTATCCGCGAGGCATATGACGCGGGAGCGAGAGTATTTGTTGCGGGTTCGTCGGTCTTCAAGGCTCCCGATGCTGCCGAGGCTATCGCAAAAATGCGCAGGCTCTGCGAGTGAATCGAAAGCGATATCAGGCGATAAAATGAAAGCTGATGAGCATTTTATAAAATGCTCATCAGCTTTTTTGTTTTACGAAAGCTTGCAGAGAGTGTAGGCGAGGATCGCGGCGGAGTCGAGAATTCCGCTGATCGAGATGAACTCGTCGGGCTGATGTGCGCCGCCGTGACCGTTCGGAAGCGAAAAGCTCGGGTCGTACCAGGTGTGCGAGCCGACGCTGATGCCGTTTTTGAGGTAACGAGCGTAGGTGCCGCCGCCGTTGAGTACCGGCTGAGCCTCAGTGTTTCCGGTGCATTCGCGGTATGCGTCCGTGACCGCAACGAGATATTCGTTGTCGGGCGCGAGGACGAAGCCGGCGCGGTCGCTTTCGAGCTCAAAGTCGAAGCCGAGACTGTCAAGCTTGGCGGTTATCTTTTCGCGAAGGTTTTCGCCCTTGACCGATGCGCCGTATCTCACATCGAACGAGAGGACGATGTGACCGTCACGCAGCTTTGCGATACCGTTCGCGCAGGTGAGGTGCCCGAAATCGGGATCGACATTTTCGATTCCGAAGCTCTCGCCGTAGTGACCGTCGAGGATCGCGGCGGCATTTTTCAGCAGTCGGCGGTCGCTTTCGCAGAGCCTTTCACAGCTCGAGAGCGAATCGAACAGGAGCTTTGCGGCGTTTTTCGAGCCTTCGGGATGTGCGGCGTGCTTCGAGATGCCGAGCGCGGTAAGCTCGGTCTTTCCGTTTTCGGTCTTGCAGTCGATATTCTCGAGTGATATCTCGGCATTTGCGGTCGCGGAGACCTTTCCGAGGATGATGTTGAACGCTTCGCCGCCCGAAAGCTCGGTGATCTGCTCGAGCCTTTCGCGTCCGACGGCGTAAAATCTCATAATGCCCTTCTCACCGCGTCCTGCGGGATATGCGCAGTCGGGTACGAGATTCACGGTCGGCATTTTCTCCTTCTCGGCAAAGGCGCGGATGTCTCCCATACCGCTCTCCTCGTTCGAGCCGACATAAAGCGTGATACCGCAGCTCGGCAGTGCATCGAGAGCCTTCAGCGTGCGGAGCGCAAAGAGCGCGTTCACGATTCCCGCCTTGTTATCGCTCGCACCGCGTCCGACCATGAAATCTCCGAGCATTTTCGGCTCGAAGGGCTCGGTCAGCGTCCAGCCCTCACCGGTCGGAACGACATCGCCGTGCGCGAAGATACCTATCCTGTTGCCGTCTCCGAGCTTTCCCAAAAGATATCCGTCGTCGGCGTTGAGCTTTGTGTCGAGTCCCTCGGCTTTGAAGATACCCTCGACCTTTTCGAGCAGCCTTGCACATTCGATGCCGTAGGGCGCACTTGGCTCGGCTTCGCTCTGAAGCGACGGAACACGGACAAGTTCCTCGAGCATTTCGCAAAGCTCCTCGCGGTATTCTTCGATTTTTTCACGTATCACTTTGTATTCAAGCATGATGTTCTCCTTGTTATGCGGATGATTATTTTTTTGTCTCGATGAGCATTTGCGGGATTTGATCATATCCTTCGCAGAAAGTCCTCGATATAGTAGGACTGAAATTCGTGCCATTCGGGGCAGGGATGACCGTTCGATTTGCCCTCGACGCACTTTACCTTGAAGCGTTCGTACCAAAGCTCCTTCGCCCTTTGGCAGAGTCCCATGCCCTCCTCGCGTCCGAGGCTGACGGGGATATCGACGCTTCCCATCATGTCGAGATAGGGAACGCCCCATTTTTCGCAGCACTCGCGCTCGGCACGGCGGTATTCGGGAAAGCCGCCGTTCGTGATTATAACTCCGAGCTTTGCCTTCGGAAAGCTTTCGATGAGGTGGGGAAGGATGAAGTTCCAGCCGCCGTAAAAGGTGGTGTTTTCGATGTCATCGATCGTTCCGAGCGTCGTGTGATAGGAGTCGTTTATTCCGAACCAGAGAGTTATAAAATCCACGTCCGACGGGATGCTTTTGTATCTTTCGAGCGTGAAGGGACGGCGGAGCGCGGGGTCGGAGCTTTCGCCCGAGACGTAATCCTTGTCGAGCGGAAGAATGCTTCCGCAGAGTCCGTCGTTTATGACCTCCATGTTGTTTCGTTCGCCGATGAAATAGGGATATACCTTCTTCCTTCCGGCATATTTTCCCGACTCGAAGATGTAATCCTCCTTCGCCGATGAGGTGAAATCGCCCTCGGTGAAGCTGTCACCGGTCGCGAACCATTTTTTGCCCCAGAGGACATTCGAACGCCTCAGAGCGTCCACTTCGTTTTCGAGCTGCTCGAGCCTTGCGGCAAGTTCTTCAATATTCATGCTGTTTCTCCGTTTTTATGTGTTTTGATCGATCGATTTTATAGCTTTTTCTTCACCCGCTCGAGCTTTTCGAGCATCGAGGGAGCGGCGAGATATATGAAAAGTGCGGTCGCGGCGGCGTGAACGAGATCCATCGGAAAGCCCGTCAGATAGTAGGCGAGGATCGTCTGCTGCGTCGGAGCGGTCTGAGCCGTGAGCGCGGACGAGAGATTCATTATCCCGCCGTAGACTATCACCGCCTCGAGCGCACCGAAAATGCAGAGTCCGAGCCGTGTCGGACGGCGGCGCGAGAAGAGTATCCCCGCGAAAAATCCGCAAAGCCCCATCGCGAGCATCTGCCACGGTGTCCACGGTCCCTGAGAAAAGAGGAGATTCGAGGTCAGCATGGTCATTGCTCCGACCAAAAAGCCGCTTTCGCCGCCGAAGGCCGCGCCGACGATTATCGTGAGTGCCAGCACCGGCTTGAACTGCGGGAGCATGAAAAACGCCGCCCGCCCGGCAACTCCGAGTGCGCAGAGAACGGCGATCACCGTGACCTCACGCGCCGAGGGCTTTCTCCCCTCGAAGGAAACGAAAAACGCCGCGATACACTCTAGCATGAGCAGGATAGCCGTGATGTAATAGCTCCGCTCGACATTTATCACCGATCCGAGCGCGATGGTCGGGAGCATCAAAAGTATCAGTGCCGCCGAAAGGAGCATCGACCGCTTTGAGCGTTTTTTCGGCTCGACCGATACCGCTCCGCCCTTTGTTCCGAGAAGCATCGCGATCAGCGCAAGCGAGACCACGAATACTGCCGAATATATCAGTCCGCTCGTGTCGAGTCGATCGGGACGCGAAAAATCGGTCTGCTTGAGCGCGAGAACGAAGGCGATAATCGCCGCCGCGCTCGGGATGAGAGCCGCCGCACGCCGCCATTTCGGGATCGAGAGCTTCGGCTCGGACACAGAGTTCGGAGGCAGAGCGGAAATCTCGGGCTCGAGCGACCTTTGCGCCTCACCGCCGCAGGCGATTATCAGCTCGTCCACCGTCACTGCGTCCGAAAAGCCGCGCGCGATCCGCCTTGCGGGTGTCGCATAGTAGGTCATCGAGCCGAAAAATTCGTGCGGAGTCCCGCTTGAGACGATCGCTCCGTCAAAGAGCAGTCCGCATTTGTCGGCATATGACGCGCAAAATTCGACATCGTGGCTGACGATGAGTATCGCCGCGTCTTTTTTCAGCTCACCGAGTATATCCGCGAGAGTCGTTCGAAACGCCGCGTCAAGTCCCTTTGTCGGCTCATCGAGCAGAAGAATATCCGGTCGGGTCAAAAGCACCTTAGCAAGTGCGACACGCTGCTGTTCGCCTCCCGAAAGCTCATATGGGTGGCGGTCGAGCAGCTCACCGAGTCGGCAGAGGTCGATCATTTCCTCGAGCCGCGCCTCATCAGAGCCGCTTGAGTCGCTTCGACCTTTAGAGTTCTTCGATATTACGCTTTTAAGCTCGGCACGAACACTGCTCTCGAGCAGCAAAAGCTTCGGATCCTGCGGAAGGAAGCCGAGCCTGCCGTTTCGCTCAAGCTCACCGCGTATCGGCTTTTCAAGCCCCGCCAGCAGCCGAAGTACGGTCGTTTTTCCCGCACCGTTTGAGCCGAGGAGTGCGTGAAGCTCACCGCGCCGAAGCTCGGTCGAAAAGCCCTTTACGATGTAGGGTGAGCCGCGCTCGTAGGTGAACCAAAGCTCATCGGCTTTAAGAAGGATATCGTTTTTGCGAGCGTTTGCGACGCTTTCATTGTCGGAGCTTTTTTCGTTATCGAGAGCCTTGTCGGACGCTTGCTTTGCGCCGACTTTGCGGTCTATCGGCTTCAGCGGATGTGTACTTGAAAAGTCGGCGAGCCAGCTCCGACCGGAGTTGACCGTCGTCGGGCATTCACCGAAGCCGACTCCGGCCCAGACTCGCATCGCCGCGGGCATTGCCGAAAAGGTGCGGCTGCCTTGGCGCAGAAGCTCCTTTCCGACGAGCTCGGGTTTGTCGAAGGCTATCAAGCGTCCGTTCTCCATCACCGCAAGCTTGTTGGCATAGGCGAAGGAGTCCTCGGGACGATGCTCGGTGAGGATTATCGTGGTACCCAGCTCGCGGTTTATCCGCCCGAGGCAGGCGATCAGCTCGGAGGCGGCTATCGGGTCGAGCTGAGCCGTCGGCTCATCGAGGATCAAAAGTCCGGGGCGCATAGCCATTATCGAGGCGAGGACGAGCTGCTGCTTTTGACCGCCCGAAAGCTCGACGGTGCTTTGGTGATATCGATCCTTCATACCGAAGAACGAGGCGGTCTCTGCGGTGCGGCGGCGTATCTCCTCCGAGTCGATACCGAGGCTCTCGAGTCCGAACGCCAGCTCGTGCCAAACCTTGTCGGTTACGAGCTGTGCCTCGGGAGACTGACCGACAAAGCCCAGCTCACTTGCCGATTCTCTCGGATCGAGCGAGTCGGTCGGTCTGCCGTCGTACAATATCTCGCCCGAGCGTTTTCCCCGCGGAGCGATCGTCGGCTTCAGACAGCGGAGAAGGGTGGATTTTCCGCAGCCCGAGCTACCGCAAAGCAGCATAAAATCCCCGGGCGAGAGCGAGAAGGAGATGTCCTCGAGCGTGCTCTTTGAGCCGGGGTAGGCAAAGGATAATGATCTCACCTCAAGCTTTTCCATTTGCGATCCTCCAGTGCATCAAAAATAAACGGCGTGAGTGCCAAAACGGCGAACGCCGCGAAAAAGCCTATCGTGAAGCGGCTCGGCTCGACCGAGCGCAGGGTCGGATAGCTCCGCCAGTAAAGCCCCTTGCAAAGCTGTCCCGAAAGCGCAAAGCCGCCCGAAAGAAGGATGATCGTCAGCATCCCCTTGTCGCGGTCATCGAGGCGATAGGTAGTGTAGGCGGTGCGGTTTTTGAGACCGTAGCCGCGCGATCTCATGCTGTCTGCCGTTTCGATCGAAGCCTCGAGCGCACGTGTGACGCTTCCCGAGAGTGCCGAAATCGCAGCCTTCAGGCGTTCGAAGCGATTTTTCGGGCAGGAGATCAAAAGCTCGGCATCGTATGCCTCGCGAAGCTGCGAGGCATAATGCGGGACGAAGCGCAGGGTCATGGACAGAACGAGACTGAGCGCGGGCGCGGCGCGTCCGAAGAGCCAGATGAACTTGTCCGAGGTCAAAACGCGGGTCAGCGAATAAAACCAGCAGACGACCGCCGAAAGCATTATCGCCGAGCAAAGTCCGGCGACTATCGATTCGAGCGTCAGCGGATTTCCGCTCGGAAAATAGGCGAGGATGGTCATCCCCTCGTGCGAAAACAGGGGATTTATTACCGCCGTCAAGACTGCGAGTATCGGGATAAAGCGCAGCTCACGAAGGGCGTTTGGAAAGGAAAACAGCGCGTAGGCAAGCCCTCCGAAAAGCGAGCAGAGCAGTATCACCGGATGCGAGGCGGTCATGGTTATCGCAAGCACGAGGGCGAAAAACGCAAAGCCGACCGCCGGGTGCAGCTCACCGAAGCCGCTGACGGTCTTGCCTTTGACCGCCGCTTCGGCTTTAGAAGCTTTTGAAACGCTTGCCTGCGAGCCGCTTTTTGTCGAGCTCATTTCGGACGAGCTGCCTTCGTCAAAGCCCTCGGGCGTTTTCAAAGCGAATGCTCCATGTAGACCTCGCCGTCGAGAGTCTTCCAGAGGAGCCTTTTGTCGTCGAGAAGGATGTATCCGCGCGTAGAATTTTCCTTCGGGATCGAGACCGAGCCGGGATTTATGCAGAGTATGCCGTCCTGCTCGACGCATTTCGGAACGTGAGTGTGACCCTGAGCGAAGATCGAGCCGTTTTTGAGCGGCGGGAGCTTTTCGAACGAGTGGTGATGTCCGTGTGTCGCAAATATCGTGCGCTCCGAAAGCTCGACAAGGCAGTAATCCGCGAGTACGGGGAAATCGAGCACCATCTGATCGACCTCGGCTTCGCAGTTTCCGCGAACGCAGAGCAGCTCGTTTTTCATCTCATTGAGCATCGGGATGACCTTTTTCGGCGCGTAGCCGTCGGGAAGGTCGTTTCGCGGACCGTGATACAGAAGGTCGCCGAGCAGGAGAAGACGCTCTGCGTTTTCGGCAGAATAGCGCGCGAGAAGCTTTTCGCAGTAAAGCGCGGAGCCGTGTATGTCGGAGGCTATGAGTAATTTCATTGTTTTATTTGACCTTTCGTTTGGTTTCAGAGAGCTTCGTTTTTCATAAAGCTCTTTATCGCGGCAAGGGTCTCGTCGCTGATATCGTGTTCGATCTTGCAGGCATCGCAGACGGCGGTATCGCTGTCAACTCCGAGCCTTTCGAGAAATTTTGTGAGGATCGTGTGGCGTTCGTAGATATGCTCGGCGACCTCGTGTCCCGCCTCGGTCAGAGTGAGTCTGCCGTCGGGCTCCATGTTGAGAAAGCCGCCCTTTTTAAGTATACCGACCGCGCGACTGACGCTCGGCTTGGAATAGCCCATATATTCGCTAACGTCGGTAGAGTGGACGTTCGCGCTTTTTTGAGAGAGGACATATATAGTTTCGAGATACATCTCGCCGGATTCCTGTAAAACCATTTCGTGTTCTCCTTTTTTTATTTTAATTATCGCGTCAAATTCGGCGAAAAAACCGAGCGGGGCGCGATATTTTATGATGATAATATTTATAATTGATTATACCACAAATTTGTGAATTTTTCAAGCGGATTTGCCGTCTTTTCTATAGGACTATACTATTGACAAAACTTAAAAAATATGATATAATGTGTTCATATAAAGTGCCGCATAAAATGCCCGAAAATCGGGAGAAAGGATGATCCGATAAAATGAAACGAATATTGCTTCTTATCCTTTCGCTCCTTTCGCTTCTTACCTTCCTTTTGCCGAGCCTGAGCTCCTGCGGCTGTGAGGCTGAGGTCGAGCCGCTCGACAGCGGCAAGCTCGTTTACAAGACGGTCGGAGAAAGGGAGCTTTCGCTCGAGCTGCTTCGTCCGACCGACAATATGCAGAGAAAAAGTCCCGCGGTCATCGTTCTGCACGGCGGCGGCTGGGTCTCGGGAGCTCCCGAGGATTTCACACGCGATTTTGCGCCCCTGTGTGAGCTGCTTCGCGAAAACGGGATCGCCGTTATCCCGGTCGAATACAGTCTGGTCTGCGAAGGCTCGAGCTGGCGCGACGCGCTCGACGACTGCGAGGACGCACTGAATTATCTTATCGAAAACGCCAAGTCTCTCGGACTCGATGAGACGCGGCTCGGGATCGTCGGCTATTCGGCGGGCGCACAGCTTGCGCTCATGACTGCCATCGAAACGCGCGATAAGCTGCGCCTTTGCACCTCGATGTCCGCGCCGACGCTCATTGCCGACAGCGAGCAGAGCCTTTATTACTCGGACGCGCTGAATTATTATGTCGAGCGGGTATTCGATAAGGAGGATATGATCTCGATGTATCAGGCAAGCCCGATGATCCGCGTGAATCGCAACTGCAAGTCGGACTTTCTGCTTGTCTGCGGAACCGATGACGAGGTGGTCGGAGCCTTTCACGCGCAGAGCTTTTACAACGAGGTTCGATCCTTCGCGATAAATGTCGAGCTTTTGGAATATAAGGGTCTGACCCATTCCTACACGAGCTATCCAGAGTTCGATTCGCTTTGCGGCGATATCGCCGAGCGGATCATAGAGGAGCTCGAGTGAAGGCTCGAGGGCTTTACCTCTGCTCGCGCGGAGTCGTTCCGGTGAGCGATTTGAAGACCGAACGAAAATGCGTCGGAGTTGAAAAGCCGACCTTCTCGGCGATCTCGGCGACCGTCAGCTCGGTCGAGGCGAGGAGCTGTGAGGCGTGCGATATGCGTATCTCATTGCGGTAGGCTATCGGTGATTGTCCCAGCTCCGAGCGGAAAAGATGGTGGAGATGCGATTCGCTGACGTGTACGCGCGATGCCAGCTCGGCGACCGAGAGGTTTTCGGCATAGCTCGATTCGATCAGCGATATCGCGCAGATCAGCGGCTCACTCAGCTTTTTTCGCGGAGAAATCGGAAGGAGCGGGCGAAGCTCGCACCAAAAGCAGATAAACAGTCCGATCGCGCGAAGTCGTTCGGTCTCGCTGCCCTGGAGGAGATAATATATCTCCTCCATTTTTGATAATGTCTCGTCGCACGAAAACTCGGGTAGCTTGGTCAGCTCGAAATCGAAGCCGAAGCCATGCGCCGCGTTTTCGGTCAGATGTATCGAGTAAAACCGCACGTTCCCGTTGGGATTTTTCCAGACCGCATGGCAGCGTGTCATCGGCGGTATGCAGAAGAAATCGCCCTTTCGCGCCTTGAAGCCTCGATTTCCCGACGATATCTCGACCTCTCCGTCGAGAACGAATATGTAGGTCGAAAATTCGCGCCCGGTGTCGGTCGAATAGATGTGCGGCGCGATATTCGATAGGCGCATATCCAGCCGAAAGCCGTCGAGCGATGAAGCGTATATGCTGTTGTCCATTTTTATTATCGTTCCTTTCTCGCTTTGTGGGATCGGTCAGCGCGCAAAGCATAGCTTGGCGCGCGTTATCCTTCAAGCTTTATCCATCAGTATCTTTATGTTCGATCCTCCGAGACGCGCTTGAGTGCGGCTCGGAGCCTTTTTTATCGGCTTTTGATGGCGGCTGAGGATCGTTTTTGAACTTTTTTCCGACCTCCTGCTCGGGCGGTATGCCGAGGGTGAGAGTCGAGCTGCCGAATTTTTTTCGTATCTCATCGACCGTGCGGTCGAGCCTTCGCGATCTCTCGCGTGCAAGCTCATCGTTCTCATCGTAAAAGAGCGAAAACTGCACGAAGCGTTCGTGCGTGAGATCGGTCAGCGCGATACCGAGCAGTCTGAGCGGAGTTCGCTTGTCCCAAAGCTCGTCGAAAAGCCTTTTCGCGGTTTTGTAGACCTCGCTCGTGAGATCGGTCGCATCGACCTTCATCTGATGTGAGCGGTCGATGAAATAATTCGTGCGGATCGTCACGGATATACAGCGGCACATAACTTCATCGGCTCGAAGCCGAGCGGTAACGCTGTCCGCCAGTGCCAGGAGTATCCGATATGCCTCCTCGCGCGTTGTTATGTCATGCTCGGTCGTTGTCGAAATGCTGTAGCCCTTCGCCGCGGGAGGCTTGTCGCAGACCGGTGAATCGTCGATGCCGAGCGAATAATCGTGTATGACCTTGCCGGCTTTTTCTCCGACGATGCTTTGTATAACCTCCTTGGGACAGGCGGCAACCCGTCCTATCGTCGAGAGTCCGACCCGCTCGAGTCTTTCGGCGGTCGAGTGTCCGACGAGAAAAAGCTCGCCGATCGGAAGCCGCCACATTTTTTCGGGTATCTCCTCGGGGAAGAGAGTGTGAACGCGGTCGGGCTTTTCGAAATCGCTTGCCATCTTTGCACAGAGCCGATTTCGCGCGATGCCGACATTTACCGTGAAGCCGAGTGTGTCGCGGATCTTGTCCTTTATCTCATGAGCGGTCTTTATCGGGTCGGGATAGATAAGCTCGGTCCCCGACATATCGAGAAAGCATTCGTCTATCGAATACTGCTCGACGATCGGAGCGTATTCGCGGAGTATCGCGACAAAAGCTCTTGAGCACTGCGAATAGAGCTTGAAATCGGGCTTTGCGAGGACGAGCTCGGGACATTTTCTCAGCGCACTCAGCACGGATTCGCCGGTGGTGATACCATAGCGTTTCGCGGGGATAGATTTCGCGAGGATGACTCCGGTGCGCTTTTCACGGTCGCCGCCGACGGCGGCGGGGATCGTCCGAAGATCGCTCTCGCCGTTTTTGACACGGCGCACCGATTCCCAGCTCAAAAACGCGCTGTTCACGTCGATGTGAAAGACAAGCCGCTCGTTTTTTCGACCGATTTTTTCCGACATTTCGAAGACCTCCTCTGCGATCGTTTTC
>CAYRKS010000036.1:0-13146 GCA_964424855.1 uncultured Lachnospiraceae bacterium | reverse complement strand
ATTCGATCCGCTGCGCAGTGGAAAACGATGTGTTCTCCTCTCTGCCCGATGACTCTCTGCTGGATATGCTGGAAAAAGGGGCAATGAGTAAGAACAGCAATGGATAAGGAGACCCATTGCGTTTTACGCAACAGGTCTCCTCGGACGGTCAAATATAGAATTCTTTAAGGTCATCCAGACGAAGGCAGGCAAGTCTCCGCAACTCCGTTTTGTTGCCGCATCCGCAGTCAATATCAATCAGATTATTCCCGTGCCAAATGCGGAAGGGGTTCTCCACATCTCCGCTCAGATGGCATGTGGGTGTGTGCCCGACAATCGAAATACGATCTTCAAAATATGGTGGGTCGTCCGGCTTTGGACGTGCCCAGATACGCATCTCGGGATAATCGGATGGTAGTGCATGTACGAGGTGAAACTTGCGATCGCCGACATCGATGTCAAAATGATCAGGCAGTGTGCCAAGAAAGCGCAGGATACGTTCTCTCTCAGGCTGCGTGCAGACATAGAGCAGTTCGCGGTAGGTTGAGCTGCCTCCATTGCTTTGCCACAGTTGCCGACTCCCAAAGGTATTCAATGGGCCAAGCGTATCTAGACACATTTGCTCGTGATTGCCCAACAGCATAATCATATTGGGAGTGCCCATAATGATCTTGAGAATATCTACGCCATTAGGATGCCGATCAATGACATCACCCAAGATGAAGAGCATGTCCTCAGAGGAAAAGTCAATCAGTTTGAGCATCGCCTGAAAGCGGTCAAGTTCACCGTGTATATCGGACATGCAATATATCACTTTTGCGATGCCTCCTTTTCTCAACGGTACAGTGGATCAAAAATCACTCATCTAACATAAGCTGACCGTCCATGGCTTTTTGCTTCAAACGCTGCATTTGCTCTTTCTCCAGTTGGGCAATGCTCTTTTCCGGCGTGGGCAAGTCCTCCGGCATCGTACCATCGATTTTGCGAATGGCTTCCCTCACTTCGCTTCCAACAGCATAGTGAACTGATGTTGCGGTATCCGCATCTTCCACTCGATCTTTGCGGAGCTTTTCCTCTGTTTGCGAAATGCGGAAAAGATTCGCAATGAGTTCTGTGCTGCCCATGTAGTCAAGGATCTTCTGCCCGATTGCAAGACCCTTGCGCCGGTGAATATCATCTACAGACATTCCACCATATAAACCCATATAACCAGCATTTTGAAAGATGGCAAATTCCTCAGCGGTGATAACACCAGCATTGCGTGCAGTTTCAGCCAAAAGCTGATTCCACTGTTTGATGTCCCCGCGTACCACCAATCTGCGGCTATCCTCATCTAACTGGTTGAAGCGATCTGCCACTTCCTGTCGATATGTCTGAATAGCAAAATAAGTTTGTCCCAAGGCGATAACTTCCTTGCGGGGATCACCGTTCTGTACGATCAGGTAGCAGGCATAACGGGACAGTTCGTAGTCTAAAACCGGCTTTGTTGTTGCGCCAGCATCTACGATTTTCCTGACCTCAGGAAAATCGTAAGCAATCTCGTGACCGCTGTTTTCACAGGCGATCATCGCACGCTTAATTACTTTATGGAAGTTTTCCCACTTGTTGTAGTCAAGCACAGGCGCTAATTCTCTCGCATTCCAATATTCGCTTCCATCAGGGCGGGTTTTCTTGATGTCCTCAAAGCACTTATATTCTTTTGCAATCAAATCACTCATACAGCTTTTCTCCCCCAAGCGATTTCAAATTCTATTTTATTATAACTTATTTTTCAATCCCTCGCAATAACTCCCAAAACAGCATTTCTCGTTTAACGTTATGTACTACGTTCCTCCATTTCCTGCTGTCGCACAAGCCTGTAGAAAGTTGAGGCGCTGATCCCCAGCTGTCTGTAGCATTGAACTGCTGTAATCTGCCCTTGTTTCCATTGGGAATAATAGAGATCCCAATTCTCAACAGTCCTTCGGGGTCTGCCGAATTTAACTCCCTTCAGGTGTGCTGCAGCAATTCCTTCCGCCTGCGCCTTCGACTTGGTATCGACCTCGAGCTGTGCTCCGAAGGAGAGTACAGCCAGAACGATGTCGGTGATGACGCTACCAAGCAGATCCTTATATTGAGTCGTGTCGAGAATGGAAGTATCCAAGACAACGATATCGACACCAAGCGTTTTGGTGAGATACTCCCATTCCGTGCGAATCGCTGAGTAGTTTCGGCCAAATCGGTCAATGCTTTTGACGACCAGAACATCGCCCTTGCGCAGAATGCTGGTGCGCAGAGCCAGATAATTGGTCCGCTCAAAGCTCCGACCACTCTGCTTGTCCACATAAATGTCGCGTTCCTCAATGCCGTACTCAAGAAGATCCAGAACCTGTCGATCCTCATTTTGATCGGTTGTAGACACGCGGGCATATCCAAATTTCTTGTTGCTCATAGGTTACTCCCTGCCTCGGAACATACCCATTACACCACCGAGATCTGCAAGATCATCGGCAGCCAGCCCTGCAGATTTTGCCTGCTGTGGCGAAGCTCCAGTGGTGGGTTGCAACTCACCGTTGGAGATCATTTCGGCAATGATCTCCTTCACGGTGTTGGTGATCCATTCTTTGCTGTACTCGTCAGCGACCTCCGGGCAGCTGGTATAGTGCAGAACTGCGCTTACAACGAGTTCGGACATGCTGCGTGGTCGCTGCCGAAGGATTTCCAATGCACGTCGATGCCTAAAGTCCATTTCGTTGAACTGAAGTACCACACGCGCTTTATTGTTATTGGCCATTCACTGCCACCTCACTCTGATAGAGTAGCTCATACCCACGAGCATTGGCGTGAATGTCCTCGATGAAAATGGGGAAAGCAACCTTGTTGCCGCGCTCAATCATTCCCCGGAGTAGCAAAGAACCACCGCCAGCAAACACACATTTGCTGGTTGCAACGTCAATACCGCGCTCCCGCAGGAAGTTATAGAACTCGGAGAGGAAGTCGTTGGTCATGCCTCGGATCAACTGCTGTACTTCGCCTGGGAGAACTGTCGGCTGATTTCGAATGACTTCATCAATATCGCAGTCCTCAAGAATGCGGGCATACTGCGCGTTGCACTTACTTGCAATACTGTTGTAGAGCGTGATGACACCCTTTTCGAAGCTTTCCACGACAGAAAGGTCAGGGCGCCCATTTCGCAACTTCAGAACATCGATCGTGAATCCGCCAATGTCGATGATATAGGCGACGGAGTGCGTCTTCAGGTTTCCGTACTGCGTGACCGCTGCAGCGAATGCCTGAGGATAGCTGAGAACTTTGCTGACACGAATCGAATAGTATTTGCCGTTATATTCGAAATCCACGGTTTCACGTCGGCGCAGGAAATACTGCTCAAAGCGACTATGCAGTTGCTCGTAATGTGCGGGAGGAAGCCCGACAAGCAGTGTGATATCGACGGGATCCAGCGTTTCCGCAACCCTGCGACGCTCCAGTTCCTTGGCGATGGCAAAGAGTGTGAGAACATAGAAACGCTCGTCTTCAGTCTTATCCCGCAGATAGGCAATGCGCTGTTCGGTCAGCGTATAGTACTTGTTGTTCCAGCAAATGTAGTCTGTCTTGAACCCCTGCAGACCGTCAGAGGCGATCAGTCCGGAAGTAAAAAGAGCATTGGGCGTCTTGATCGACTTGTTCCCGTGATCAACAGATATAATCATGAAAAAACCTCCTTTAATGGAAGACAAAGCGGGGCGGGATGCCCCGCTTGATGTGTCTGTTAGTATTTACGCATTATGTTCTCTTAGAACAACAACTACACAAAATGTTTTTCTATGTGTAGGTTAATTCTGAAAATCACGCAGAAGAACCTGCAGCTTCTTGAGCGAGCTGTTGATCGATTTCAGCACCGCATTCATGTGGCAGCCTTCCTGGGCAGCGATTTCACGAATGGTCAATTGATCCATGTACATACGAATCCGACGCTGTTGGGTGGGGGTAAGCTGAGAAATAGCTTTATACAATGCAGCGACTTCTTCGTCCATAATCAGGTCGTCCTCAAGTTCATTCTGCGTGAGACGCTGGGGCGTATTTTCGAGATCCTCCATCGGTGTCCAGTCCCTATGATAGACTTCACGCTTGCGGATTCGCTGAGTCTCATTTTGCAGTTTGCGCCATTCTTTGTAGATTTCATCGCTGACCGGAACTTCCTGATAATTGCCATAATAATCTTTGATTGTGATTGTTTTCATAGTGTACCTCCAAGTCGTTTTGTGGGTGGATGCGAACAAACGACTTGGAGGAGGGCTGCGCGCCCGATAGCCGACATTGGGCATGGATTACACTCCTGATAAGGGCAACAAAAAAGCCGGCCACCCTCACACTCGAGGATGGTCGGCTAGCTGTTCCCGTATTGGCAGGCGCAGCAGGGCATAAAAAAGCCCCTCGGGTAAAAACCCGAGAGGCAATAGCTGCTCCAGCATAATCCATTATAGCGGCTCAATCTCTACACTACAATTTCGTTGGACTCTCAATTCATTCCTTTTTTACTATCACTCAGTCTCTCATTTGACTCTCACTCATCTCCCACAGCGCATGTCTCACTCTGCATGCGCTCCTTGATGATCAGATCGGGAATGACCACGCACCAGAGGCTTGCGGCATATGCGCGGATAGCAGGCTTGATGTGTCG
This sequence comes from uncultured Lachnospiraceae bacterium, assembly GCA_964424855.1. Lineage (GTDB taxonomy): Bacteria > Bacillota > Clostridia > Oscillospirales > CAG-272 > Flemingiibacterium. The sequence goes on along the minus strand of CAYRKS010000036.1, from coordinate 8,507 downwards.
GTAGTAGGTGGACGATGAAATGCCGATGTTGAGATACGCTTCTTCGTTTGAGGTGCAATAGACATCGAAAAAGCGAGCCTGGAGAATGTTGTAGTACGTGATTCCATTGGGAGGCGTTCCCTTCACGAGGACCAGCGCATCTTCCATAACAGAGAGCAACTGCATCGCGTGCCCCATCTCAGCTAAGCGGTCTGCAATACGTTTTCGATCGAAATCACGATCGTAGTCGATTGCCAGATTGATGAAGTCAGAGATGGATTGGCGTCTGCTCTCGTAGCACTCTTCCTCCATTTCTCCGATCCGGGATGCTGTCCTTCGGACGGTGGGGCCGTAGATTTGCAGTAATGCCATCGTATTCTCGATGTCCTCATCAGTAAGAGTACTGGCAAGATCAAAGCTTTTTAAGTAGTTCTGGAATTTATTCATGGGTGCTCCTTTCTGGAAAGGCTCAGTGGTAAAAATTAAAAGAGCCGAGTACTTTGGCGTAAGCTTTCGATTTGTTGTGAAGAATACGCTTGCTTCCTATCTCGCTGATCTGACGATTCTTCAGGTAGAGGTAGACGGCAAAGCCATTATTCTCCTCCACAACAACAAGGTCTCTGTCTTTGATGGGCGCCGACCGCTGGCAGAACAAAATGCTACCAGTAGTGATCCCATGGTCAAGATAGCGCTGACCATTCGCCACAATGCAGAAGCATTTATCCATGTTCACACCAACAAAGCCATCAATTAGAATTGAGTTGTATCCGGTACAGAGGAACGGGTGCTGAAAATTGAGGGCTACTGCATCTTCGCTCATCGTGCATGACTCCTTTCTGGCATGTTCTAAATGTGGGTAGTGATTTGCAAAAGAAACTTCTTGAAACTTCCTTAAACTTCTTGTTGACAAAGCACTTTCTTCTGCATATAATGAATTTAACTTCTTTATACTTCTTGCAACTTCTATAAACTTCCTGTTGCTGAAACAATAACAGATACCGAGCGGCTTGTCAATAGAAGTTTTTCTGGGACAGGTCAAAAACGTAGAAAGAGGATAGGTGACATGAAAACGACTGGAGAAAAAATCAAGGATCGTCGCATCACAATGAACATGACGCAGAAAGACCTGGCCGATCGCGTTGGTACTACCGTCCGGACTATCAGCAGCTATGAAGCTGCTGGCTCGAAACCTCGTGGGCTGAACTTGCGTAAGCTCTGTACTGTCCTGAATGTCTCAGAAAGCTACCTGCTCAATGATGAGATTGAGGACCCAACCTATGGCATTGAAGAGGCTCCGTATATCGAATCTGCTCGGACAACATATGGCAAGAAAGGTGCCATGGATGTTGAGAAGCTTCTCACGCAGACCAAAGCAATGTTTGCAGGCGGTGACGTGCCTGAGGAGGACAAGGAGCTTTTCTTCCAGGCTGTCACCGAGGCCTATTTCGCCAATCGTCAGCGTGCCAGTGAAAAATTCACTCGCAAGGACTACAAGAAGTAAGCAGATTTTCTGAGCGTGTACGGATTTTTGGACACCGAATGTGATACCGTTACACTGAATAATACAATTCTGCTTTTTCTTGAAGTGAGGTGAGTGGATTGCTGACAATGGCGATTAAGCAAGCGACAACCCGGTTGAAAACCAAATACCAGACGGAGGACCCATACGACATTTGCGGGTATATGGACATTCAGGTGATGAAGCGTCCGATGGGAAGCAATGCCCGATCCTGTAAGGGTTTCTTCCTCTGCTCCACCAGATGCAAGATGATTGTGATCAACAGCGATTTGCCGGATAGCATCCAGCGCATTATCATAGCGCATGAATTGGGACATGCAGTGCTGCATAGCGATTCGGCCATCAGCGCATTCCACGAGTTCTCTATGTTCGATGATACAGATCGCATGGAGTATGAAGCTAATGTGTTTGCGGCTGAGTTTATGCTGAGTGATGCGGAGGTCATGGAGTCTTTGAAGTTACAGATGGATTTTTTCCAAACTGCAAAATGCTTATATGTACCTCCGGAGTTGTTGGACTTTAAGCTGCGTATCCTACAGCAGCAGGGCGTAAATATCAACGCCCCCTATATTGCACGCGGGGATTTTCTCAAGCGTGACCTCATGCAGCCACTGGATTGATCTATGAGCAATGAGGTCTCTGTTTTCGTTTCAGCGTGCCTGGAATAGCAAACCAAAGGCAGAGCGGTAATTCACCGCTCTGCCTGTTTTTGCCCGGAAAGCAGAAATAGGTACTCTGGCTTGATGGAAAGCTGAGTGCTATTCTTTTTCTGTACTTATTAGATTTAATCTCCAGAATGGAGCTTTATAAGCAGTGAGCCAACACATAATCTGGCATTCCGGGCGGACAGTTGTTTCGCCTTACACATAGCGCTTTGATTTGACACTTCAGATCAGGGCGCTCTTTTTTTGTCCAAATTCCGCATTGCGGATTTGAGAAATATTGATTATGAAAGGTGGAACAACAAATGACAGAAAGCAAAGTATTCGCGGACAACTACAGCAGGAGCTTCAGTGAGCCTGGGGACTTTTTTCAGTTTCTCAGCGATCGCAAGGCTCGAAGTAAGTGGATGACTGCCCCTTCCAATGAGCTCAGATTTGAGCCGATTGAAAAGGGATCCACGCTTGGAAATCTGTATATGCAGATTTATGACCACAATGGCGCGGCAGATGTTATTGAGGACACTATGGAGAATACCAGCCTGCTTTTGAAGGTGGACGGTAAGGACTATCCCGTTCGCTCCTGTGCCATCAAGACTGTACTCGAACGCGCCCGCATTTCTGGCCACGCTCTCAACAAGGTTTCAAGAAGCGTTTTTGCCGAAATTCTCAATTACTGCATGGGCGTTGCCGCTGGTGACAGCCTGATCAAAATTGCAGATGAGAAGGTATCGGCAGTGCACGGTGGCGATCCGAAAGACTACACAGTCATGGAAATGCTGCCGCTGTTCAAGGCAACGAGAGACTACCTTGACCGAGAGTATCCCGGCAACCAGTTTGTAACTGCCCACTTCGACCATTCGATTGCGACGGCAATCTGGCGCCTTGATGGTCAGGCAGACGAACTCCTTGATACATACCATCGTGAGATTGCAGCCAAAGGACTGACTGCCTCGAAGCTGATCCCGGCACTACGTTTTTCAACTTCAGATGTCGGGATGAGTGGTGCCAACCTGTACCCGATTTTTCTTGCTGGCGGTGACAGTCGGATTATTCCACTGGGATATCCCATTCGAACTGAGCACAAGAATGGGTACGACTTGGAGTATTTTGAAGAGCAGTTGGGGCTCGTCTATGCCCAGTTCGAAAAGGCCATAGATAAGCAGGTGCAGCTCATGAACATTGAGATTAGATATCCGGCTACGACGCTGATGCGGGTGCTGAAACGGATCAAGGCGCCTAAGAAGGCATCCTATGAAGCACTGGACTATTTCGTTGCGCTTCATGGTGATGATCCGTGCACAGCATACGATCTGTTCATGCAGATGAGTGATGTCATTTTCTCTGCGCAGTGTGATGGGGTTTCTGGCGTTCGAATTGCTCAGCTCGAAGAGATTATCAGTCGGGCATTGAGCGTGAACTGGCATGAATACGACCATCCCGGAGACTTCAAGTGGTGATTGTATGGGAACTGTCAAGTATTGGACAGTTGCAGTTTCTCACTGCCAACAAGAAGGATGAATGGTAACAATGGAAAAAGAAAGACATTTTTTTGTAGATACCCCTCTTGGAAAATTAGAGGTCTATGCCAAGCACGATCAACAGGATTGTGCAGCAGACTATCCCGGCGTCTATATCGACTTTGTGCGTGAAGATGGCGCTTCTGTTGTGCTGACCTGCGTAGAGTACGATCCGGGTAAAGATTTGATCCAGACAGTCGTTTACGGCAACTGCGTATCAGATGAACCGACCGAGATCGTTGCACATTACAACACGGATTTTGAAGAATAAGGAGGATCGATTATGCCGAATTGGGCGTTTGGAGAAGTGAAGGTAACGGGTACCCGTGAAGGTGTCAAGTCATTCATTGAGCGATTTGTCAGCTCGGATGAGCAGTCCACTATTCCGGGTAAACGCTTCTTCGCAAGAAGTTTTATACACATGACGCGTGAGCAGAGTATCAAAGATGCGATGAATGAATTTGAGGGCAAAGCGGCCGATGCTGTCCTGGAGCATTCCTTCGAGGCAATGTTTGCCTGGTCGGTGTGGTCCTGCATCATTAACGGGTATCCGCAGAGAAATGCGACCGAATGCATTACGCTGAGCGAGGCGTGTGTGGAGGATCAGGTTTCGGTTGAAATCTGTTCGTCTGAAACCGGTCTGTGCTTTGAGGAGCATGTCACCTGTGATGCAGAGGGCAATGTCGATCACACGGAGCGAGACTTGATCCGTTGCAAATGCCGTAACTGCGGTGAAATCAGCAGCTTCGGATCCTTTGAGGATTTGGATGAAGCTGAATGCCTCGAGTGCGGTGAGTGCGGCTTTGATCGCTGCGAGGAGGACTGAGCCATGGCACTGAATCTGAATTACACGCCGAACAGACTGGTCGATATCACGACACTCACAGAAGATCAGTGGCTGGACTGGAGAAGAAAAGGGATTGGCGGCAGCGATGTAGCTGTCGCCCTTAATTCTTCCCCGTATAAAACATCGCGAGACTTGTACTATGACAAGATTGGGGTGCCCATGGCGGATGATGGTCCGGATAAGAGCATCACATTCCAAATTGGACACCTTCTCGAAGATGTGGTTGCCCAGATCTTTGCCAAGAAGACTGGATTGTCCGTGTTTGAAGATCACTGGATGTATCAGCATCCGCTGTATCCGTTCCTCATTGCAGATGTCGATCGCTTCGTAACGCTCCCTGATGGCAGAAAGGCCATTCTGGAGTGTAAGACAGCGCATTATGATATGCAGTTCAAATGGGCCAATGGCGCTGTGCCTCGGCATTATGAATTGCAGGTTCGTCACTATATGGCGGTCATGAATATCGATGTCGCTTTTATCGCCTGCCTGTTCTCTAATAACGAGAATGACTTTGTGTGGCAGAAGATTGAGCGTGATCTGGATGAGGAAGAGAACACGATCCTGGAGTTGGAGACATTCTGGAAGAACCATGTTCTGGCTCGTGTAGAACCGCCTCTGGTGGAAAAACCTGATGCTGTACTGGAGTCTCTGCGCCGCTATTTTGGCCCTGCTGATAAGTCTGAGCCCAGTGTCGAGCTGGATCGGAAATTCCTCGGCAGCCTCAAAGAGATTATGACGCTGAAAGAGGAAAAGAAAACCCTGGATGCGCAGTCCAAGGCACTGGAGACTCGTATCAAAGCTCTGTATGCTCCTATCGTCGAACAGATGGGAGTTGCCTGTCTTGCTTCCTGCGAGTATGGCAGCGAGAGCTTTAAGGTTACCTACAATCCGCAGTATAGGGAGGGGATCTCCAAGGATAAGCTGTCTGCACTTCGAGCACAGTACCCTGAAATCTATGAGGAGTTCGTTGAGCAGTCAGAATCGAGAATTTTTAAGGTGGTTAAGAGGGCCATCGCGTGAGGAGTGATTGAATGCTATGCCGATATGAACGCACAATTTATAAGTCCGACAAAGGATTCTGTATCTTTTCGTACACTACGAAAGATGAGTCGGTCCCAAAAGAAGCACGCAATCGATCTTTCTATCATGACGATAAAATCCACTTCACCGCTGTTGGCTATCATCTGATGGCCACAAATGCGCTTGAAGTCGAACTCGAAGGTACCTGGGAAAACTCTAAGCACGGATTGCAGCTGTCGGTTTCGATGTGCAAAGAACTTGCCCCTACAGGTCGGGCCGGTATTCTTGCCTATCTGAGCAGCGGAATCATCAAAGGTGTTGGACCGGAGACAGCAAAGGCTATTGTCGCTCGGTTTGGCGACAAGACCATGCAGATCCTGGACAAGGAGCCTCACAAGCTTCTCAGTATCAAGGGTATTGCCCAGACTAAGCTCAAGGCGATCATTGCTTCCTACGAAGAGACAAAATCCCTGAGTGATCTCATGATCTACTTGGCGCCGTTTGGCGTGTCGATGAAGAAGGCAGCTATGATCAAGGAAGAGTTCGGTGACGACAGTCTTAGGATTGTGAAGGCGGATCCGTTTCAGCTATGCAAAATCAAAGGGTTCGGCTTCATGACAGTTGATTCCATTGCTCGAAAGACCAAGGTGAGCCTCAAACATCCGATGCGATACTCCGGTGCCATCAACTATGTGTTGGATGAGGCACGGATGTCCGGCCACCTTTTCCTCACTGTCGATGAAACGGTAGGTCAATGCTATGATCTGCTCAATTCTGACTGTGAAGAAGAGGTAGTCACAGAAGAAGAGATCCGACGGGCCATTACGAATGAGCGTGTCGAGTCCCGTGTCTATGTGGAGGGAACCCGAGTCTACCTAAGTTATGAGCGAATGTGCGAGGTGAAGACTGCCAAGCGTGTGGTGTCCATGATTCTGCAGGAGGACTTCGAGGAGATCTACGATTTGGATGAGCTGATTGATCAGGCAGAAATAAACCTGCAGCAGAAACTTGCGAAGTCGCAGAGAGAGGCTGTAAAGCTCTGCCTATCGCATCCGATATCGATCATGACAGGTGGACCGGGTAGTGGCAAAACTACGACACTCAGGTTCATTTTGGATATCTACAAGTCCGTATATCCCCACAATGAGATCCTTCTGGCAGCCCCTACAGGCAGAGCCAGCCGACGCATGGCGGAACAGACTGGAATGCAGGCGTCAACCCTGCATTCCGCCCTTGGTCTGATAACCGATGAAGAAAGCCCGATGAATGATTCAGAGATACTCTCGGCGGATCTGATTGTGGTGGACGAGTTTTCTATGGTAGATATGCGTCTGGCATGTATTCTGATAGAGCGCATTAAGCCTGGAGCGCAGCTTATCATCGTTGGCGATGCAGATCAGCTACCTTCAGTCGGAGCCGGCAATGTCCTGCGAGAGATGATCCGAAGTGAAAAGGTGCCTACAGCTGTCTTGGACACGGTTTTCAGACAGGCATCGAATAGCAGGATCATTGCCAATGCCCATGCCATCAACCACAATGACACGCACCTACAGTATGGGGATGACTTTCAAATGCTTGAAGTCCAGAATTCCGAGGAAGCAGCGCAGTTGGTCATCAAAAACTATCTTCGTGAGGTTTTGCAGTACGGCATTGAGAATGTGCAAATACTTTCGCCATTCAGGAAGAGAGGCGCCGTTGCCTCCAACTCATTGAACGAGACCATCCGAGACCTTGTCAATCCGCCAAACGCTACAAAGATGGAGCTGAAGTGCGGAAGTCGTGTGTTTCGTGTCGGAGATCGCATCATGCAGACGGCAAATCGAAATGGTGTGTCGAATGGTGACGTTGGTATCATAACCGGCATGGAGCAGAGAGATGATGAAACGCTGGTGCATATTCGGCTATTAGATGGTCGCGAGCTGCAGTATACGCAAGAAAACATGGAAAATATTGAGTTTTCCTACTGCACGACAATCCACAAGAGCCAAGGACAAGAGTACCCGGTTATCATCGTCCCCCTGTTGAAAGAACACTATATTATGCTACGGCGCAATCTGCTCTACACGGCGGTGACACGAGCTAAAGCCAAGGTCATCCTGATTGGGCAGCGTCAAGCAGTCTTTATTGCGATCCACAAGTGTGATGTGGGTCAACGGAACACTGTCCTTGCTGATCGAATCGTGGCATATTACAACCGCGAAATCAGCAAACGAGTGGCATGATTTTTTGGAAACGAGGGTGGTCAAAAGTGCCCTCGTTTCTACATTTATTATGAAAGGATATTTTATCATGAACGAATTGAACACATGCGTTATTCCGGCCATCAATGCCGTTGAAGGATTTAACCCGGCAGACTTTGCCCGCAACACCATCGGTGAAGAGGGCGAGACTGACCTGTATTTGGATGTCAAATACAGGCTGCTCTGGTTCCGTCTTCATCGACCTAACGGCAAGATTGATTCGGAAATCGTTCAGCTGGATGAGAAGAGTGCGGTCGTATGCTGCCGGATCTATGCGGATAAAGCAGACCCTATTGACCAGTTCATTGGGAAGGCGTATTCACAGCGATTTTCAACTGAGGAACGCTTCGGAGATCGTTTTCTGGAGATTGCAGAGACTGCCGCAAAAGGACGTGCCTTGGCTGATGCCGGATATGGTACGCAGTTCTGTATGAATGGTGAGACTCTTGCGAGCATCATTGCCGATGCGCCCATCAAGATGCCACCGGATGAGGAGCCTGAGCATCCCGGTAATGTCGCAGTGACTTTTACTGCACAGCAGCCTGCGGAAGGTGTTCAAGCAGTTTCTAACTCTAAACCGCAGAATGAGGTACCTACGCAGCCGGCAAAGCCAGTATCGTCTGAACCGCCCAAGACACTGGAGGAGTTTCTGAAGGTCATGACGCTTGATCAGGCGAAGGCCGTTAAGGTTGACTTCGGGCGGTTTAGCGGTTGGACGCTGGG
>CAYRKS010000035.1:0-13188 GCA_964424855.1 uncultured Lachnospiraceae bacterium | reverse complement strand
CGACACACATCATCGAGGGATAGAGAAGATTTGTTGCCATTTTCGATTCCTTTCAGTATTTATTTTTGGCAGTCGAGCATGACCTTTATACTGAGCTCGGGCGAGAGCATCGTGCGCAGTGCGGCATCGGCATCGCAGAGCGGGAAGGTATGGGTGATGAGCGGCTTGACATCGAGCTTTCCCGAGGACATGAATGCGAGGACATCGCTCCAGTCGTCTGTTGTTGACGAGCGGCGGGAGTTCCATGTGCCGTAGAGCGTGAGCTCACGGCGGAGGATCGTCCAATAGACATCCTTTTGAAGGTCAACGTCACCTGCGGGGTTGCCGAGGAGCACTATCTCGGAGAGCGGCTTTGCGCGGTTAAGGATATCGATAAGAGCCGAGGAATGTCCGCAGGCATCGATGTATATATCGGCATCGTTATCCGCGAGAGAGGGGAAGCCGAGCGAGGCTGCGAGGGCGATATGCTTTTCGTCGGGGTCGAAGCAGGAGCAATGCGAGGCTCCGAGTGCCATTGCGAGCTTCATTACCAGAAGACCGATGGTTCCCGCGCCGTACACGGCGACTCTTTTGCCCTCTATGGTCTTTGCCTTTCTGAGAGCGTTTAGTGCGACTGCGGCGGGCTCACACATTGCCGCCTCCTCGAGCGAGACGTTATCGGGAACCTTTATGAGGTTTTCGCGCTTTACATTGAAGGCGGAGCAGAAGCCGCCGTCACGGCGCGAGCCGTAGTAGTCATAGCTTTTGCAAAGGGCGTAAAGCTCCTTTTTACACATATCGCATTCCTTACAGGGGAGTATTGGGAAAAGGACTGCGCGCATACCGTCCTCCGGCTTACCTGGGGCGGACACGACACCCGAAAGCTCGTGACCGATCGTTATCGGATAGTGATATGCTTTACCCTTATATCTTGCGGTATCGCTTCCGCAGACTCCGCAGTAGGCGACACGTAGAGTTACCTCATCCTCGGCGGGAGTGGGCAGCTCGAAGTTCGTTTTTTCGAATTTTATATTGTCGCCGTCCTTGACGAGCGGCATTTTGATTTCGGACATATTATTTGCTCCTTTCTGAGCGTTTACCGTCTGCTCTTTTTGAAAACTTTTTCGGATAGCATTGACAGAGCGCGAGCGGTATGATATAATTGTTACACGGTGTGATTTGGTGTGGGATTATTATACCACACGCGCGTTTGGTTGTCAATCACCGACGGAATGCTTGCGCAATCGATCATTATTCCGGTAAAAACGCGCAGAAACGATCAAATTTGAAAGGAAAATGCCCGATATAGAAGGGAGGATACGGAGCAATGCTTATAAATGAACGAAAGGAACGGCTGCTGTCGCTCTTATCCGAGAACGGCACGATGACGACCTCGGCACTGGCGCACGAGCTTTATGTGAGCGAGGCAACGATACGAAGGGATCTTGCCGAGCTCGAGCGGCTCGGACAGGTGAACCGTGTACACGGAGGAGCGGAGCCTTTACAGCATACCGATCGTCAGATACCGCTGACGAAGCGCGAGAATCAGAACGAGCTTGCGAAGCAGAACATTGCGGCGAAGGCAGTCAAGCTGATACGCGACGGGAACACGATATTCTTGGACGCTTCATCGACTGTGAGGCGGATAATACCGCTGCTCGGGGCGTTCAGCGGCTTAACGGTAGTCACAAACAGTCCGAAGGGGGTACTCGAGCTTGCGGAGCTGGGGATAAGGACTATCTCGACGGGAGGGATACTTTTGGATCAGTCGATTGCACTTGTGGGGCGGGATGCCGAGCGGGTGATCCGCTCGATAAACGCGGACATAATGTTTTTCTCCTGCCGCGGAGTGAGTGAGGACGGGAGGCTGTGTGATTCCTCACTCGACGAGACGAGCATAAGGCGCGAGATGCTTATGCGCGCCAAGGTGAAATGTCTCTGCTGTGACAGCCGCAAATTCGGGAACGAATATCCCTTCAATATCTGCCGCACGGAGGATGTCGATCACATAATAACCGAGAGGTCGTGAGGTCTATGTACTCTGATGGGGAATTTCATTTATAGGAGCGGACGATATAATTAAAAGGTCGGCGTGATGCCGACCTTGAGCTTTTAATATTACTTGATTATATTGAAGGAGCCGACGATGGGAAGACGCTTTGCCTTTCCGGTAGCGGCGTTGATGATACCGATGATGCTCATGATGAAGAATGCGAGATTGACAAGACCGAGGAGCGAGACGATTATCGATGCGAGGAAGCTGAGATGGAGGACTCCGAGGATCGCATAAAGGATAGAGGATACTATGCGAAGGACGATGTTCCAAATGATCTCGCCGATTGCGAGCATGAGTCCCTGATTCACATGGAAACGTACATAAGGCGACTTAGAGCCGATCAGGGGGATGAGAACGAGCCAGGAGAGGTAGGAAAGCACCGCCATAAGCTTGTTGTCATTTGCGTCCTGAGTGGAGAAGTCGGTGGTATTGTCTTCGGTGTCTGTGAGCTTTTTAACGGTATCCTCGAAATTCTTTTTGGAAAAGCCGTTAGCTGTACCGTTTGCGTTCGAAGTGTTTGAGCTATTGCCCGCAGCTTCGTTGTCGGACTGCTTTGCTCCGCAGGAAGCGCAGAATTTTGCACCGTCTTCGAGCTGAGTACCGCAGTTTTTGCAGAATGCCATTGTATTACCTCCGATAAAATTCGTTACCGTAATTATACCATAAAAATTAGCATATGTCAAGATGTAAATTCGAAAAAAGTACTTGAAATCGCGAGGTAATAATGATATAATATATAGAGGCGTTATTTTACGCATTTGCGCGGGCATTGAGAAGGGAGGCGGGCACGGCTTTATGGAGATAACTATAGGCTCGGAATACGATGGCAGGACGATAAAGGACTGGCTTTATGAAAACAAGGTCTCTCGGGCACTCATAACCCGCCTTAAAAAGAGCGAGGACGGGATACGGCTAAACGGCTCACACGCGACCGTTCGAAGACTGCTGGCGACGGGAGACATTCTCTCGCTTGCGATAGCTGACGAGGCGGAGACCTCGGACATTTGTCCGGTCGAGCTTCCGATCGAGATACTTTATGAAAACGAAGCCATGATCGCTCTGAACAAGCCGCCGCATATGCCGACGCATCCGTCGCACGGGCATTTTGAGGACACGCTGGCGAACGGGCTTGCTCACATTTACAAGAGCCGCGGGGAGAAATTCGTCTTTCGTGCGGTCAATCGGCTCGACCGAGACACCTCGGGGGTGGTTTTGACGGCGAAGGATCAATATTCCGCGTCACGGCTCTGCGAGCTTATGCAGAGCGGAGGTATATCGAAGACCTACATCGCGCTTTTGAACGGAGAGCTTGAGTCCGAGAGGGGCGAGATAGAGTGTCCGATACGAAGAGTTGAAGGGTCTGTCATGCTCAGAGAGGTCTGTGAAGCGGAGGCGGCGGAGGCAAGATATGCTCTCACGCGATATGAGCGTCTGGACGTGATCGAATCGGAGCGGTACGGAAGGATATCGGTAGTGAGAGCCGAGCCGGTGACGGGACGGACGCATCAGCTGCGGGTACATTTTGCCTCGTTGGGGCATCCTATCGTCGGAGACGGGCTTTACGGCACCGCAGAGACCGAGCCGACGAGAGCCGATATTGAGTTTGATCGTCATGCGCTTCACGCGGCGCGATTGATGATAGAGGACAAAAGTTCGATAGTGATAGACGCTCCGCTTCCGGAGGACATAAAGCGTGCGGTAAGCGTATGCGGTGCGGAAGAGATTTTTGGAGAGATATGGAAAAGATAAAGAGCTTCATAAAAAAATATATACCGATCCCCGCGCTTTGTATGTATATTTTCGCGCTGACGGCGGGGATAATACAGCTTATCAGCGAGCTTTCGGTCGGATTTTCGGATTTTTTCAACCGATACATCGGTGCGTTCGTGCGCGGACTGCACGCGACGATAACGAATTTTCTGCCGTTTTCGCTCGCCGAGACGGTCATAATCGCGATACCGCTCTGGGCGGTGGCTTTGGCGGTGGTCTGCATAAGGCGTTCGAGGCGTTCGATGGTCGCTGGCTGGAGATTTTTAGCCGGACTTGCAGGCTTTGCCGCGTGGATGTACGCGGCGTTCGTCTTCACTACATCGGTCGCCTACAACGGCTCGACGCTTGCGGCGAAGCTCGGACTCGAAAAGGCGGCGGTCAGTGTCGAGGAGCTGAAGGAGACAGCGGAATATATGCGCGACCGAATGAACGAGGAGCTTGACGAGATCGAATTCAGATACGGCGGAAGCTCGATAATGCCCTACTCGGTATCGGAGATGAATGACAAGCTGCTCGAGGCGTATGATCGGATATCCGAGGAATACCCCTTTGTTCCGCGGCTTTATTCGCGGGTAAAGCAGGTCGCGCTTTCCGAGCCGATGACCTACACGCATATGTCGGGAATGTACACCTACTACACCGGAGAGGCGAATTTGAACATAAACTTCCCCGACTACAATCTGCCCTTCACGGCGGCGCACGAGCTTGCGCACCAGCGCGGTATACTCCCCGAGAACGAGGCGAATTTCATGGCGTTTTTGGTCTGCACCGCGTCGGATGATCCCTACATCCGCTACAGTGCGTATGCGAACATGGTGGAATATCTCGACAATGCGCTGTATTCGGCGGATTACGAGGTATTTGCCGAGGTATATTCCTCGCTCGATCCGCGCTTCATATACGAAATGCGGTCGTACAACACGTTTTTCGAAAAATATCGCGACAATGTTGCGGCGACCGTAAGCTCTGCGGCGAACGACACATATCTCAAGGCGCAGGGGCAGACTGCGGGAGAGCGCAGCTACGGAATGGTCGTCGATCTTGCGGTGGCATGGGTAAAGGCGAAGGGCTGAAGCTATGAAAGCGATGAAAAGAAACAAAAAAGCTCTTACGGCGCAGGCGGTGAGCATTGCCGTCTGCATAATGATGATATCGGGGATAATATTCGGAACGCGGGTCGAGCTGCACGGTGCCTCGCAAACTCCGTTGCTTTATTACAACGACAAGGCATGGGAGCGCGAGGACAAGCTGCCGATCGAGAAGGTAAAGTCGATATATTACATTCCGGCGGCGATATTCGCGCAGCTTGACGGCTTTGAGGTCAGCATAAACTCAAAGCAGAAGACCTTTATAATCGAATACAACGACGGTGAGCGGTTCTTGTCCTTTGACATGGCGAGCGGCTTTGCGCTGAATCAGGACAACGATCAGATGTACATACCGACCTATGAATTTTCGGGTGAGCGGTATGTGCCGGCGCAGGACATCTGCAAGCGATTCGGGCTGAAGTTCGAAAAGCTGATAAGCCCGGTAACCGGCGAGATCGCTCTGAGGATAAGCGACGCTTCGGCAGAGATGCTGTTCATCGAGCTGATACGCTCGAAGTACACCGGCTTTTACGTTCCGCAGACTACACAAAAGGTGACGGAGCCGCCGATCACGGAGACTCAGCCGATCGAGACCGTGACCTCGGCTGTTACACGACCGATCGATACCGACGAGGAGCGTCCGACGCTCGGCGACAGGGTGATATATATAACTATCGAGGATTCGCCGGGGGAGCATACCGAGGAGCTTTTGGAGCTGCTCGACGAATACGGCTATAAAGCGACATTTTTCGTGACCGGAAGCGGTGCTTTGGAAAATCCGAGGCTGCTAACGAGCATTGTCGGCTCGGGACACGCTATCGCGCTTCACACGATGGAGCATGATGCTTCACAGCTGAAAACGGCAGAGGACATTATTTCGGATATCGAAGCCGAAAACGAGCTGCTCGCGGGGTACACTAAGCGGAAATCGACGATCTGGCGCGCGCCCGAGGGCTCGAAGAAGCTGAGCTTTCTCGACCGTGAGTGTGAGCTTACGATAAATCACGCGGGCTACACGATATGGGACTGGAATGTCGAGGCGGCGGGGAAAAACGCCGAAGCTGCCGCAGAGAAGGCGATAGACGGCATATGGAAGAATGAGACCGCAGTTATACGGATAATCGAGAACGAGGCTTCGGTCGAGATATTGAAAACGATACTCGAATTCATAGCCGAGAATCGCGAGGTCTGCAGGGTGCAGACGATAAATGCCGCGCAGTACGAATACAATTTTATAAGCTAAGGACCGGATAAATAATATTTTCAGGAAGGAATGGTCATTAAAAATGCCGGAGCAGAAGAAAAAGAGAGTCCTCGTGGTCGAGGACGAGAAGAATATTGCGATGCTGCTTGCCTACAATCTTATGCAGGCGGGTTACGGCTACGATGTTGCCGGAGACGGAGAGGAGGGTCTGAGGAAGGCTCTCACGGGTAATTTCGATCTGATACTGCTCGATCTCATGCTGCCGAAGATGGACGGCTTTGAGGTCTGCCGCAGGATACGCGAGCGTCTCGACACGCCGATAATAATCGCGACGGCGCGAGTCGAGGAGGTCGATAAGGTCATGGGGCTTGACATCGGAGCGGACGATTATGTGACGAAGCCCTTCCCGATGAACGAGCTCATGGCGCGGATAAAGGCGAACATTCGCCGTTCCTCGAACGAGATGGTGGTATCGCCGGCGGATGCGCCCGACAATCTTATAACCATAAGAGGACTCACGATCGATCAGGCGCGCTGCCGTGTGACGCGCGACGGCGAGAGCCTTGAGCTGACGAAGAAGGAATACGAGCTTCTGACCTACATGGCGAAGAATCAGGGAACGATCTATTCTCGCGAGCAGCTTTTGGAGGCGGTATGGGGCTACGAGGGCTTTTACGGTGACACCTCGAGCGTTGACGTAACGGTCAGTCGTCTTCGCGCGAAGCTTGAAAAGGATGCCGGGAAGCCGGAGTATCTGTTCACCAAGCGCGGAATGGGCTACTATATAAAGTGACGGCGGACTTTTCGAAAAAGCGATGTATAAAAGTCTATATTTCAAGATAATTCTTATTCTGGTGATCTTCATGATGACGGTAATGTGCGTCATCGGAACGATACTGATAAACAATGTAAACAGCTTCTACATGGATCAGTTCACGACTACCATGGACAAGAGCTTTTCCGAGGGTGGGCAGCTCATAGGAGAGCTGCGGGCGGCACTCGGCTCGGAGGATTATGCCGCCGAGCAATTCAACATACTGAACTCATACAGCAGTATGCTCGGGATAGACGAATACCGCGACTTTTACATTTTGGATCTGAGCGGACGCTATCTTGAGGGCTCGGACGATCAGCGCGGAAGCTCGCTCAAGAAGACTGCGAATCTTCTTGCGGCGATGAGCGGAAAGGAGCTGAACACTCAGCCGCTCGGCTCGGATTTTGCCGATTACGCACTGCTTCTCAAGGGAGAGGGACGCGAATGTGTGATCTACATTCGCGACTCGATGGACGAGATGCAGCAGTTCACATGGCGGCTTTTTGCGATAATATTGCAGGCACTTATGTTCGGACTGATATTTGCGATAGTGCTTGCGTTTGTGCTTTCGCGGGCGATAACCTCGCCGATACAGTCGCTGACCAAGAGTGCGAAGCTCATTGCGAAGGGCGAATTTTCGAGTGAGATAGATGTACACTCGAACGACGAGATCGGAACGCTGTCGGACACCTTCAACTACATGAAGAAGACGCTGAAAAGCACGCTTGACGAGATATCGGGAGAGCATCAGAAGCTCGAAACGCTGTTTGCATATCTGCGCGACGGAGTTGTTGCCTTTACCGAGGACGGAAGGGTATTACAGATAAACGAGAGTCTCAAGGAGCTTTTGGGCGACAAATACGACGAGGATTTTTGTTTTTCGCGGCTGATAAGTCTTTTCGGACTCGATTACACGGCGGATTTTGATGTGGAATTTGTCGATCGCGGCTCGGAGAGTGACGGGTTCAACGCGAGTGATGTCATGTTTGACGGTAAGGTACTTGACGTGAACTTCGGAAAGCTGCACTACACGGCGGACAATTCGCAGCACGACGGAATCCTTGCGGTCATTCACGATGAGACGGGACGATACGAGCTCGATCGTTCGCGCCGCGAATTTGTGGCTAATGTATCACATGAGATGCGAACGCCTTTGACGAGTATAAAGGGAGCCTGCGAGACGATACTCAACGACCGCGAGATGGCACCCGACATGGAGGAGTTTTTCCTTCACATGGCGGTCGATGAATGCGACCGAATGACGCGGATAGTTTCGGATCTTCTGGTGCTTTCGCGGCTTGACAACAAGCGCACTCAGTGGCACATCCAGAGCTTTGATCCCGACAAGGCACTTTCGCACATCTGCGAGGTCATGGCGGTGGACGCGACGGCGCATTCGCACGAGCTTTTATACAAGCCCGAGGGGACTCTCGGTGAGATAACCGCCGACCGCGAGCGGATAGAGCAGGTCATAATAAACATCATTTCGAACGCGATAAAATACACTCCGGACGGCGGAAGGATCGCTATCGGGGCGAGAAATTTCGAAGAGGGGCTTGAGATAAAGGTCTCGGACAACGGGATCGGAATCCCGGAGGAGGACATCCCGCACCTTTTCGAGCGGTTTTACCGTGTTGAGAAATCGCGCACCTCGGAGACCGGAGGCACGGGTCTCGGACTGGCGATAGCGAAGGAGATAATCGAGGCTCACGGCGGACGGATCGATATCGAGAGCCGTCTGGGCGAGGGCTCGACTGTGACGATATATCTGCCGAGCGAGACTCGGCTCAAAAGTGCCTGATACACGGGTTGTGGGCAGAGCTGCTTCGGAGCATTTGCCGACTCGGGGCGAATTTTAGTACGAAAGGAAGTGAACACGGGGGATGAATGACAATCGGCTGCACATGATCGAGACGTTGAAGACCATACTTTTGACGCTGCTTACGATCAGTATGCTCGTGCTTATCGTCGTATATATCGGCGGCACGCACATATATCAGACGATGACCGCAAGTGAGGACAAGCGGGTATTTGACAAGCTGTGGAGCGTTCAGAGCGGACAGCGTTCGGAAGGACTTGACAGCGAGCATCTTTTGCCGGCATCGATAGTTTACAAGCGCGGCGGTGAGCCGCTCGGAACGGTCGAGTCTGCCTCGACAAGGACGATATACGAGCTGATAGCTCCCTGTGTTCTCGAGCTTTTCGGAAGCGGCTCCGAGTGCATAGAGCTTGAGCCGAGCGAGGGCGAACAGCTTTACGGTGAGGCGATGAGCGGCGGCGAATACATTTATGTAAGGTATCACAGTCCGGTGCTTTATCAGCTGATCTATGCCTATGCCTCGGGCAAGCTGACTGTTGCCGAGAGCGACACTGCGGTATTTGTGCCGCTGTCCGAGCCGGTCGAGGCGGGGGCATATATCGACGAGCTGGTGATAATCCCCGAAAAGGAGCTTGCGGCGCATCGGTTTATCGCCTATGCGCGTGACGGTGAGGGGCGATATTATATGTTCAGTCGTGAGGCTGACGCGCTTGCCTCGGAATTTCACATTTCAAAGCTCAGCGAGGCGGCGGCTTCGGTCGGTATGGTGACAATGAGCTTTCTTTCGGAGCCGTTTGACAGTCTTGCACCGATCCCCGAGGGTGAGCTTGAGACGACGGACATCTGCTCACATGCGGCAGAGATCGCGGACGATGACAGCTCGGATCGGATACTTCGGCTTTTCGGGTTCAATCCCGACAAGATAAGCAGCTATTTTGAAAAGGAAGCGGGGATATATTACGATTCCCACAGCCGAATAAGGCTTGAGAGCGGTCGGATAGGCTACAAATCGGTCGATCAAGTATCGGGGCTGGGACTTTCGGAGCTTTTGGGCTATTCCTCGGACGAGGGGTATGGGCTGTTTGACAAGCTGGCGGCGGTCGATCTTATAATAACCGAGCTTGGGAAGATATCGAAGCCGTTTATCGGCGGAGAGGCGACACTTTGTCTAGGGAACGTATACACCGACGGAGCCTTACTGATATTTGAGTATTTTTATACCTACGATGGTATACGGATATCCGGTGACACTGCACTTCGTGCGGCGTTCGGGCAGGACACGTTATATTATTTCGAGCTTGAGATGACCGAGCACTATGCGCTCGAGAGCGTAAGCCTTTGTCCGTCGGCAGAATATATCTCAAGGAAGCTCATCGAGCTCAAGCGTTTGCCGATTGGCGATGTCGGAGCTGCCATGAGACGTTTTTATGAGAACGGACGGGTCGCTTGGAAGGCGGTAATGCCGAGCGCAAAATAAGGACGACCGAATGATAATTTTAGGAAAGGAGAGGCTGCGCGGATGAACTGGGCTTCGGTAAAAAATCTTTTGATACTTATGCTGGCGGCGGCGAATGTTTTTCTCATATACAACATTGCCGTACAGAATCGTAACAAAAGCTATATAAGCGAGGCAGAGCTTCAGAATGCCGCAGAGCTGCTTTCGGCGAGGGGGCAGGAGCTTGAGCTTTCGAGCATACCGTTGAGAAGAGTCGATGCGGACATTTACGAGGGCTCATATCCGGGAGATGAAAGCTATTACACGGGAGTTGCCGAGCGGCTTTCGGGAGTGGAACGATCGAAGCTGCGCATCTACACTATGCCGGACGGCTCTACTCGAATTTCGACGGGCGAGAGCGATACTGTACGGATGGATCTTGAATTTACGGAGGATTTTCGCTTTTCCTACTGGGGAAATGGCAATTCGCCGGGGGCGGCATATAATGAGATTACCGCGGACAATTTTGAAGAAAAATCACAGGAGCACGATGAGCTTGGGAAAATTCGAATGGCCGCGCTTTCGAAGCTGGCGATCGCCTTTCTCGGTGCGGATTCGAGCGAATCGGAGCTTGGGGCGCGAATAGACGGCGGCTTTGCCGACAAGGAGAGCGGGCTGGGATATTTACTTATCTCACAGCGGCTCAACGGTGTGGAGATATTCAGGCACAGAGTTGTGTGCGTATTTCTCGGAGAGCGGCTGATACACGCCTCGGGACGTTGGTATTTCGAGGGGCTTTCAGGAAAGTACGATTACGAGCTTTACGATCAGGTGAACATACTTTTCACCAATTTTTCCGAGCTTTCGGCATCGCTCGGGCTCGAGAGCGGAGAGACGCTTCCGGCGGTCAAGGAGATGTCCTCCTGCTATGCCACCTATATGGATCCCGACAAGACCGCGCTTTATTTCATACCGGCATGGAAGCTGACGCACAGTGACGGTCGGGTAGTCGTATACAATGCCGCGCAGAACACGCTTTATCAAAGCTCGGACGCTTCGTAAGTGTAAATTTTCTGTTAAAGCACTTCCATTTCATGCAAAATAATGTTATAATATTTATCGGGGAGCTATACCTACGAGCAAATACACATATGTTTGCTCGAGCTGCTCGTTAACGGCTCGGTATCAGCTCGGAAAAATCGCTGATTTCAGATATTCACTGCGATTTTCGAGATTTCTGCCGCATATCGGCACTTTTCGGTGAGCCCGATGGGGCTTTGCATATATTTTCGAATCTTATAAAGGAATCGATCCTTATAATTATCAAAATCCACAGTCCGTCGGGCAGGATCGGCGGCAAAAGGTGTTTTTTATGGAAAAAATAATCATAAACGGCGGCAGACCTTTACGCGGAGCGGTTGAGGTCAGCGGTGCAAAAAATGCGGCTGTCCCGATAATTCTCGCGACGCTGCTTATAGATGATAAATGTATAATTGAAAATGTACCGGCGATAAGCGATGTTTCGCTGTCGCTCGAAATGCTCTCGGCGATGGGCTGCAAGGTGAAAATGCTCGGACGCAGCACGGTCGAGATCGATTCGAGACCCGCGCAGGGCGGGCTTTCGCCGTATGAGCTGGTGCGTCAGATGCGCGGCTCGTATTATCTGGTCGGAGCGGAGCTCGGGCGGTGGAATCGCGCGTATGTCGGGCTTCCGGGCGGCTGCAATTTCGGTGTGAGACCGATAGATCAGCACATTAAGGGCTTCAAGGCACTCGGCGCGAAGATAAGCGTTGAGGGCGGCTACATCGATGCGAGAGCCGAGCGTCTGGTCGGTGCGTCGATATATTTCGACACGGTAACGGTCGGCGGAACCATAAATGTTATGATCGCGGCGGCGAGAGCGAAGGGAACGACGGTCATCGAGAATGCGGCGCGTGAGCCTCACGTTGTTGACCTTGCGAACTTCCTTAACTCCTGCGGTGCGAAGATATCGGGCGCGGGCACGGATGTGATAAAGATACGCGGTGTTGATAAGCTTTACGGCAGCACCTATGCGATAATTCCCGACATGATAGAGGCGGGAACCTATATGTGTGCGGCGGCGGCGACGCGCGGCAGTCTGCACATTGCGAATGTCATACCGAAGCATCTCGAGTCGATCTCGGCGAAGCTCGAGGAGATGGGTGTTGAGGTCATCGAAAACGACGATTCGATTGATGTTCGTCACACCGGAACCCTACATCGGGTGAACATAAAGACGCTTCCGTATCCGGGCTTTCCCACCGACATGAACCCTCAGATCGGAGTTCTGCTCTGTCTTGCCGAGGGAGTTTCCTGTCTCACCGAGGGAGTTTTTGACAATCGCTTCAGATATGTCGAGGAGCTCAAGCGGATGGGTGCGAACATAAATGTTGACGGAACCACTGCGATAATCGAGGGCGGTGTCGGGCTTTCGGCGGCACCCGTAAAGGCGGTCGATCTGAGAGCGGGGGTTGCGATGATAATCGCTGGGCTTGCCGCGACGGGAAGAACCGAGATCGAGGACATACACTATATCGAGCGCGGCTACGATGACATCGTAGGAAAGCTTCGCGCGGTCGGAGCCGACATAAAGAAGGTCATAATCCCCGACCCATCGGTATTCGAAAAGGCCAATTGACTTTTATCGGACGCAGGACAGACTCCGCGCGTCCGATTTTTGATAAACGATATGATACGAGACGATGAAACACTTACGAAAATAAACGAGGGGCTTTCGCTGCTGCAAAAGCGCGACGGTCTGACCTTCGGGAGCGACGCATATCTTCTCGCGGCTTATGCTCGGCGGCAGCCGAGGGCGAGGGCAGCCGATCTCGGGAGCGGAACGGGAGTCATACCGCTTTTGATGCTTTCGAGAGGCAAGGCGGCATCGGTCGATGCGTTTGAGATACAGCCGGAATTTGCCGAGCTTATCGGGCGAAACGCCGAGTGCAACGGTATGTCAGACCGTCTTTTTCCGATCCTCGGGGATATACGCGAGATCG
>CAYRKS010000034.1:10495-13527 GCA_964424855.1 uncultured Lachnospiraceae bacterium | reverse complement strand
CCCCCACCCCCCCCACCAACACCCCCCCCCACCCCACCCCCCCCCCGCCGCCGCGCGGAGAATGAGTAGGGATTTTGGAAAAGTATTTTGAAAATATTTTGAAAGAAGGACAAAAATATGAAGAAGAAAATAATTCTCACCTTACTTATTGCGGCGCAGCTTTCAACGCTTGCCTGTGTGGATACAACGAACGGCGGCAGCGAAACGACAGCCGATGACTCCGATGCTGTCAGTACCTCCGTGAAAGAGGAAGAAGATGTGATCTCGGATGATCTGCCCGAGAAGGATTTTGGCGGTGAAAAGATCACGTTCTTTGTCCGCTCAAACGGAAAGGATTCCGTCGATCTCGAGGAGATTTCCGGTGATATCGTCGAGGATGCGATTTACGATCGTAACCGTTTGGTCGAACAGCGTTTCGGCGTTGAGATCGAGGTTCTTGAGGCTGAGGATGCGATGTGCAAGAGCGCGAAGGATACTATCCTTGCGGGCGATGACTCCTATGATGTGGTAGCGGCTCACGCGCGCGGACTTACACAGCTTGCGGCGAACGGGGTTTTCCTCGAGTGGAACGAGTATCTCCCCTACATCAATCTTGATAAGCCCTGGTGGAGCCAGGATGCGCGCGACAGCTTTGAGGTGTGCGGAAAGATATACTTCTGCTCGGGCGATCTTTTCACGAACAATCTCGGTTCGACCTATGGTATGTTCTACAACAAGGATATATTCGAGAAGCTTAAGATCGAAAACATTTACGAGACGGTCAACAACGGCGAATGGACCTTCGATCTCTTCCAGACCTACGCAAAGCAGGGCTCGGACGATCTGAACGGTGACGGAAGCTACACGATCGACAAGGATCAGTTCGGATATGCGACCACCTGGTGGGGCGGTCCCATCGAGGTTCTTTACACCGGCGGACAGAGAATCTGCCGCAAGAACGAGGAGGATGAACTGATTCTGACCCTCAACACCGAGAGAACGATCGACATATTCGAAAAATTCTTCTCCTTTGCGGACGAGGAATGTGCTTACATCCTTGAGAAGGATGACGGAGCCGAGGTCGAGACCGCATTCAAGGAGAACCGTCTGATGTTCAGAGACGCTCCGATCCAGGCAATGTTCAATCTGCGCGATATGAATGTCGATTTCGGTGTTATTCCGTGGCCTAAGTACGATGAGAACATGGACAAGTACTATTCGAACGTTGACGCAAGCTGCACACTGTTCGGTTTCCCGATAACTCTCAGCGATGAGCACGCCGAAATGATTTCGATAGTTATCGAAGCACTCAGCGCGGAGAGCTACAAGTCGGTTATCCCGAAGTACTACGAGGACTGCCTCCAGGTCAAGTTCTCGCGTGATGACGAGTCGGTTAAGATGCTCGACCTCATTCGCGACGGACGTGTATTCGATATGGGTTACTATCACGGCGACTGTGTATTCAGCCTGAACTCGATCGGTTATTGGCTGGTCAGAAACGGCGGAGATCACAGCTTTGTCTCTCACTACGCATCGCATGAGAGCGAGGGTCTTGCAAGACTCGACGATATCAACGAATTCTACCGCGGCGAATAATCAATGCAAAAACGGTCACTTTTGTTCGAAAGTGACCGTTTTTTATAAGAAGGAACGGCAGTGAGTCTGCAAGGACTCACTGCCGTTCGATGCTTTAGGGTATCATTCAAAATATTTTGCGCAGTCGTTCATCATTTTACGAATTTCGATGTGCTGAGGGCAGACCTCTTCACACGCGCCGCAGCCGAGGCAGGCATCCGCCTTGGTCTCGAGCGAGGCGTAGGCGTTTTTGGGGTCGGAGCGCGGAGACTTTGACGCGGTGCTGTTGTATATTCTGAAAATGCGCGGTATCTCGAGTCCGCCGGGACATGGGAGGCAATAAGCGCAGCCGGTGCAGGGGACGAGCATATTCAGCTCGCGTATTTTTTTAGCGCGGGCGAGAGCGGCGAGGTCGGCTTCGGTGAGCTTACCGACATACGACTCGTCGGCATAGCGAAGGTTATCCTCGAGGTGCTGCTGATAGGTCATGCCCGAGAGGACGAGACTTATCTCGGGGCGGCTCCAAAGGAAATCGAGCGCGATCTGCACGGGATTTGAACCCTCGGGGAGTGCCGCCTTGACGTTATCGTCAAGATTTGCGAGTGCGCTTCCGAGCAGAGGCTCCATGATTATGACCTTGAGACCCTTTGACGCGGCGTATTCGAGACCCTCGGTACCCGCCTGATAGTCGGTATTTACATAGTTATACTGTATCTGACAGAAGTCGCAGCCCTCGAAGGCATCGACGATCTCGTGGAAGACGTCGTTGGTGTCGTGGAAGGAGAAGCCGATGTATTTGACCTTGCCTTCGCGCTTGAGCCGGCGCATTTTTTCCATCAGGTCGAATTTTTTCACGCGATTGTCAAATTCTTCCTTGCCGAGCGAGTGAAGGAGATAGAAATCGATGCAGCTCGTGTTGAGGCGTTCGAGCTGAGTTTGGAATATCTTGTCAAAGTCCTCGGGACTGTTGACCATCCAGACGGGCATTTTATCTGCGATGTAGACCTTTTCGCGGTAGCCGTCGGTGAGAGCCTTTGCGAGGAGTCCCTCGCTCGTGCCGTGGTGGTAGACATAGGCGGTGTCGAGATAGTTTACGCCGTGATCGATCGCATAGCGGAGCTGGGCTATCGCCTTGTCCTCGATGATTTGATCGTTTTCGGTCTGGAAGCGCATACATCCGTAGCCGAGCGCGGAAATCTTGATTCCGTCAACAAATTCTCTGTATTGCATGGTTTTTACCTCACTGATTTTTGTAATATTTTACTATATTATAGCACAAAAATCAGGATTTGTCAAGAGTTTTTTTGAACCGAAAAGAGAAAATATGCCCGAGGCTAAGAGAAGTATGCCGAAGGCTTTTTTTATTATTGTCGGATCGATGTCGGCGGCGAGCTTTGAGCCGAGGATCGCGCCGACACAGCCGAATACGGCGAGAAAGCAGATGAGCTTAAAATTCAGCCTGCGCTTTGTCAAATGAA
>CAYRKS010000034.1:0-10485 GCA_964424855.1 uncultured Lachnospiraceae bacterium | reverse complement strand
CGAGCTTACTCGACTGCGCGGTGAGCTGCTCGAGGCCTTCGACGAGGACGAGCTCCCGGACGAGCAGTCCGCCGCCGCCGATACCGAGTCCCGACAGGAGGGCAACGAGAAATCCGACGATAAATTCGAGCATTTTGTGACCTCGAGTAAATTTTATTTCACAAAGCAGATACCCGCCCAGATGACCATGAGGGCGAAGAGCTGCTTCAGGCGGCGGACGCTGAGCTTATCGAGCAAAAACGCGCCGACCGCGCCGCCGAGCATACCGGGCAGGAGCCAAGCGCACGCCTCGGATATTTGCGCCTTATAGACGAAGGTCGAGACGAGCGAGAGAGGAAGGATGACGGCGATGACGGTGGCGAAGCGGTCGCGCTCGGAGAGCTTCAGGCGCGAGAGCGCGAACACGAGGATTATCCCGCCGCCGGTTCCGAGAAAGCCGTTGACGAGTCCGGCGGCGAGGGCCGAAAGTGCGAGGAAAATGAGGCTTTGAGCTGTGGAATATGATTTGTTTTGGATTTGTTTACAATATTTTTCTGCCATTTTTCATTTCGAGACAATTTTCGGGTTGAATTTTCTTTCAAAGTGTGGTATAATATAAGGTAGAAATATTCTTCCCGACTTTGGGATATTATATACATTAGGAAAGGAAATTTCTCGGCGGCGATTTTTACCGTGAGAAGGCGTGGCAGCATGGCTCAAACTGACAAAAACAGCAACAAAAGGAAAACAACGGGAACGAAGACCTCTTCGGGGACGAAAACGTCCAAGAGTGCGCCGAAGGGAACGGCGAACGGTCGCTCGAGCGGAGCGTCCAAGGGGACATCCAAAAGCGCGGCGGGCAGTCGTTCAAAGAGCGGCTCAAGTCGTTCATCGGCTTCGACGCGCTCGAACACCTCGAGCAAGGCGCGGGGAAATCAGGCAAATGACCGCGGCGGCGATCCGTCGATGCTGCGGCATCAGCTCGCGCCATACATTTTCGGGCTGGCGGCTTTATTTTTGGTGATCTGCTATCTTGTATCCGATTCGACGGGGTTTGTCGGAGGTGCGCTGAAAAAGCTGCTCTTCGGACTTTTTTCGTCGGCGGCGTGGGCGGTACCGTTTTTACTCGTAAATATCGGGATATTCTGGAAGCGCGATATTGCAAGCGGCTCGGTTCGCTACAAGCTTGCGTTCACGAGCGCGGTCATGGTGCTTATTTCGGTTTTGATCAACGCATTTTCGCGTCAGGAGCAGACCTTCAAGCTTGCGCGGCTCTGGGAGCTGGGCATTGAAGGGAAGGGCGGCGGGGTTATCGGCGGTCTAATCGGAAACCTTTTGCTCAGAGGCTTCGGCTTTGCGGGGACGCTGATATTGACCATCGCGCTGATCTTACTGTTCGGCATCTTCCTTTTCGGGATGACACCGCATATGTTCATGGTATACATCGCGACTGGGCTTCGCGAATGGCGTTCGGGCTTCAAGGATCAGATGGAGGTCTCGCGCATACAGCGCGAGCAGCTGCAGATCGAATACGATCAGCGGCGTATCGCCGAGCGTCAGGCGGCACTCAGGCTTCGCGAGCAGCAGCTGCGTTCGCGTCAGAATGCGCAGATGCAGACCGAAATTCGCCGCAGACCGACGGTCAATGACGCGATGTCGGAGGATTTTGAGCCGGCAGAGCCGATAATTTCCGAGCCGAGCTACAGCGAGCCGATAATGAAGCCGGCGCGTTCGAAAAAGAGCGAGGCGGTCGATCTTGATGCGATGGCGCAGGAGGCGCGCTCGAAGCGATTTGAGACCGAGGAGGTGTCCGACGAGGTGATAGAGTCCGAGCAGAGCGCGGCAGAGAGTATTATCGCAGAGCCGAGCGTTTCCGAGCCTATCGGCGATTTTGAGCCGATCGAGACCGAGGACGAGGTCGATCAGACGATAGTCGAATCGGATGCGCCGCCCTTTGCGGTCGAACACAGGGGCGAGGCTGATGAGGAAGAGGACGAGGTCGCCGAGCCGATAAAAAGCGAGCCGAAGCTGTCGTTTTTCCGCAAGGAAAAGGTTCGTAATGTAGAGGAAAAGCACGAGGACGAGGCTATCGACCTTTCGAAGATATTTACCGAGCCCGAGGACGAGGTGTCAGAGGTTATCGAGCCGATAAAGGCGGCTGAGTCCGACGAGGACGAGTCGGAAAATGACATTCCGACCTCGGCGGAGATCGATCTGGTGATCGAAAAGAGCAGGCTCTGTCCCGAGCCTATGCCCGAGCCGGTGCTCGAGGATGAGGACGAGGACGCGGACGAAGCCGAGGAGAATGACGAGCCGCCGTTCGAGGTAGAAAAGCCGAAGCCGACCGTCGAGGCGGTGAAGCCCGAGGCGACCGAGGAATACCGTTTCCCGCCCGCGGCACTTTTGGCATACGATCCGTCACCGCGCGCGGCTGACAAATCGGGCGAGATACAGCAGACGGCGATGAAGCTGGTCGAAACGCTGCGCTCGTTCAATGTCAAAACGAAGATAATCAACGTTTCCTGCGGACCGACGGTCACGCGCTACGAGCTTCAGCCCGAGGTCGGAACCAAGGTCAGGTCGATACTGAATCTGGTCGATGACATCGCGCTGCATCTGGCGACCTCGGGTGTTCGAATCGAGGCACCGATCCCGGGCAAGGAGGCGGTCGGAATCGAGGTTCCGAACAAAACTCAGTCAACGGTCTACATCCGCGAGCTTATAGAGAACGACGGGTTCAAGAATTCGGCATCAAAGGCGACGACCTGTCTCGGAGAGGATGTCGGCGGAAATCCGGTATATCTCGACATCGCGAAAATGCCGCATCTTTTGATCGCGGGAACCACGGGTTCGGGTAAATCGGTATGTATCAACTCGCTGATCATATCGATATTGTACAAGGCACGACCCGACGAGGTGAAATTTATACTGATAGACCCCAAAAAGGTCGAGCTGAATCCCTACAACGGGATACCGCACCTTTTGGTTCCGGTCGTATCCGATCCGAAGAAGGCGGCCGGCTCACTGCACTGGGCAGTCACCGAGATGGAGCGTCGCTACGAGCTTATCGAGGGCGCGAATGTTCGAAATTTGAAGGGCTACAACAAATCGATCGAAAACGATCCGACGGCGGAAAAGCTGCCGCTGATCGTCATAGTCATAGACGAGCTTGCCGACCTCATGATGATGGCGAAGGACGATGTCGAGGATTCGATAATCCGCATTGCGCAGAAGGCGCGCGCGGCGGGAATCCATCTGATCATAGGTACACAGAGACCGTCGGTCGATGTCATCACGGGACTTATCAAGGCGAACGTGCCGTCGCGTATCGCGTTCACGACGATGTCGCAGATCGACTCGCGAACGATAATCGACACGGTCGGTGCGGAAAAGCTGATCGGACGCGGAGATATGCTTTACGCGCCGATCGGATCGATGAAGCCGACACGAGTTCAGGGTAGCTTTGTCTCGGACGACGAGGTCGAAGCGATAACCGAGTTCATCAAAAACAACTGCGGCAAGCGGGATTACGACCAAAACGTCATGGAATCGATCGAGCGCGAGGCGCAGCTGTGCGGAAACAAGAAATCCACGGTGCTCGGCGACGGCGACGAGGAGGCGAACGACGGCGATCCGATGCTGAAGCCGGCGATCCAGCTGGCGGTCGAGTCGGGAAAGATATCGACCTCGCTTATACAGCGGCGTTTACAGCTCGGCTACGGTCGAGCGGCGAAGCTTATAGACACGATGCAGGACATGGGGATCGTCGGACCGCCACAGGGACAAAAGCCGCGTGAGGTTCTGATCTCGAAGCAGGAGTACATGGAAATGGAGCTTCGCCGCGAGGAATAAACGCGCGTGGAACTTTTTTGAGAAATTTACGTCTTATAATATATAATAAGGAAGGAATTTTATGTCAACTTTAATTGCAATTGACGGCTTGGACGGTTCGGGGAAGGAGACGCAAACGAACATACTGGTCGATCGGCTGAAGATCGACGGCTACGCGGTGAGGACATTGAGCTTTCCGATGTATCAGAACGATTCATCGATGCTGGTTCGGATGTATCTTGAAGGGCGGCTCGGGACTCGTCCGAGCGACACGAACGCCTACGCCGCCTCGACATTTTTCGCGTGCGACCGATATGCGTCGTTCAAATCAGACTGGAAAGCCGATTATGACAAGCTGAACAAGGTCATCGTTGCGAATCGATACACCTCGGCGAACGCGGTGCATCAGCTTTCGAAGCTGCCGCGCGACAAATGGGATGAATTTTTAAGCTGGCTTTGGGATTTTGAGTTCCTGAAGCTGGGGCTTCCGGTGCCGGACGTGGTTATCTACCTCGAGCTGACCCCCGAGCTTTCGCATGAGCTGGTGGCTAAGCGTTCGGACGAGACGGGGCGCAAGCTCGACATCCACGAAAAGGACGAAAATTATATGCGTCGTTGCTACGAGGCGGCGGTCTACGCGAGCGAAAAGCTCGGGTGGGAGCGTATAAAATGCTACAATGATTACGGAATGCGTTCGCGAGATGCGATTGCGGCGGAGATCGCGGAGCGTATCGCCGAGCGCACCGACATTGTTCTGTGAATTTTCAATGAAATTTTGCAATTTATACAACAATTGCCAAAGAAAATGCGCTATAATATAAGGTAGATAATTATTCGAAGGAGATGTTAAAATATGGTATATTTATTCTTAGCCGAGGGCTTTGAGGAGATCGAAGCACTTTGTCCGCTCGATCTTCTGCGCCGTGTCGGGATCGAGGTAAAAACGGTCGGAGTCGGGTCGAAAACTATCTGCGGAGCGCACGGGATCGCGGTCACTGCCGACATCACGACCGAGGAAGCCGAGAAAATGCTGAAAAACGGTGATCCGGAGATGATAATACTTCCGGGCGGTATGCCGGGAACGCTCAATTTGAAAAATGACCGAGTTGTGAATAAATTCATCGATCGGGCATACGACATCGGGGCGTACATCGGCGCGATCTGCGCGGCACCGTCGATCTTGGGCGAAAAGCGTATGCTTTCTGGCTACGAGGCGATCTGCTTCCCGGGCTTTGAGGATTCGCTGATGGGCGCGAAGCTCTCGGGAAAGTCGGTCGTTCGCGACGGAAACATCATCACGGCGAAGGGAATGGGCGTTGCGCTCGAATTCGGACTCGAGCTGGTTCGCGCTCTGACCGATGATTTGACAGCCGAAGAGCTTCGCAAGACGGTTCAGGCTCAGTAACGGTCACGGAATTATTACAAAAAGGACACACAATGTACGAAATTCGAAAAAAGAAGAACGAGCTTCGCGACAGATATCGCGAGCTGCGGCTCGGACTCGACCCGAAATTGAAGGCGGAGATGGACAAAAAAATCTGCGAAAGCTTCATCTTGTCGGCTACCTATCGATATGCGTCTGTTTTACTTTTGTATGCACCGAAATCGGATGAGGTGAATGTGTATCCGATCGCCGAGCGCGCGCTTGCGGACGGCAAAAAGGTGGCGTTTCCGCGCTGCATAGTCGGCACGCACGACATGGATTTTCACTTTGTAGATGATATGGCTCTGCTCGAGCGCGGCTCATACGGTCTGATGGAGCCGCCGAAGGAGCTTCCGATCTATGATCGCGAGACTCCCGAGCCTGCCGCCTGCGTGATCCCGGCGTTGGTTTACGATCGCAAGGGCTATCGTTTGGGCTACGGAAAGGGCTATTACGACCGATATCTCGGGAAATTTGCGGGGTCGAAGGTTGGATTTGTTTACAGCTCGTTCATAGTTGATGAGATCCCGCGCGGACGATACGATCTTTCGGTCGATTTCATGGTGACGGAGCGGGGGATCAGGGTCAAATGAAGCTGAGATCGACCTACACCGCACCTGTTCTGGTGATAATCGTCATGCTGCTTTTGGCGGCATCGCGTCGGCTCGACCTTAACGCGCTGAGCTATCAGGACAACATCAGCCTTGCGGTCGTGGTTTTACAAATACTGATCCTGATCGTTCCGTCGGCGTTTTATATGCGAATGCGGGGCGAAAGCTTCACGGCGAGGCTGAGGATAAAGCCGGTCGGCGGCGAGAAGCTGCTGGCTTCGCTGCTCTGTGCGCTGACGATCGTCAGCGGATCGGCACTTTTGAAGCTGTTTTTGTACAATATCGGACTCATCGATGGGGAATTTTCGGTTTGGAGATCATTTTTGGGGTCGAGTGAGACAAATATTGTTTACAGTCTTTTAACATTTTGCGTCATTCCGGCGATAGCTGAGGAGCTTTTGTTCCGCGGGATCCTCTGCGTTGAGTATGAGGAGAACGGCGCGGTCACGGCGATAATTCTTTCGGCGGGGCTTTACGCGATGTTCGGGATGGATATCGGGTATTTTCCGATATTATTCTTCCGCGGGCTCGGATTTGCACTGTTATACTACATGACGCGATCTGTTTTGACACCAATGCTTTGCCATTTCATGGTCGAAGTGGCAGAGCTTGTCATC
This sequence comes from uncultured Lachnospiraceae bacterium, assembly GCA_964424855.1. Taxonomy (GTDB): domain Bacteria; phylum Bacillota; class Clostridia; order Oscillospirales; family CAG-272; genus Flemingiibacterium. The sequence goes on along the minus strand of CAYRKS010000034.1, from coordinate 4,024 downwards.
GACGAGACGGTTTGGAACATAATTATGAAGCCGCATAGTACAGTTTTTCTGATTTTTGCACTTGCCGGAATATTTTTGCTCTGTCTCGGCGGACTTTTTTCGGAGTGCGAAAGGCTTTATTACGGCTACGCACTGCGAAATGTCAGCTCGGAGGAGCTTGGAAAGCAGACGGGCGGCACGTTTTTGAAGTCGCTGCTTGCGCCGCCGTATCTGCTTGCCGCACTGGTGTTCATACTCGCCGTCATCGGGTTTTAATGCAAATTTTGGATGATACGACAACAATTTGCAGAAAGGTGTTTCTTTTATGGATGAAAACAACAAGGATAAATTGATCAACAATGAAAAAGCCGGTGACGAGCTGGGCGAGGAGACCTTCGTTTTTCGTCGCGACACGGATGACATTGTGGTCTCACGTCAGCCTGTCGAGGTTCGAAAAAAGACTCCGACGCAGAATCAGCAGGCGGGCGGTGCGGTGATCCGACCGCTGAAATCGGAGCAGCCGAATCGTCCGGTTCGCCAAACAGTGATCGGAACGAATCAGCAGGGACAGCGAAATGCGCAAAATTCGTCACAGCTGCACAACTCTGCGCAGGCTCAAAATCAGATACACACGCAGAATGCACAAGGCGTTTCGCGAAGCAATCAGGAAGCTTTGCAGAATCGAGCTCCGACGGCTGCTAATCGGGTGCCTCAGAATCGTCAGGCGGCATCGAATCAAGCGCAGTATCCGAGGGCTATGCAAAATGCACAGCAGCCTCAGCAAAATCGCACGCTACAGCAGCGACCGATGACCCAAAATCAAGCGTCGCATGGGCAGACAGCTCAAAATCAGACGCGAACCGCGCAAAATTCGGCGCATTCGGCGCAGTCGAGTCAGACTCAGGTCAGACCGATCGGTTCGTCAAATCGCACAACCGCTTCGCAGAATCAAGCGGCGAAGCGCGCGAATCAGCCCGAAAATCTACCGATCAGGCGTTCGCCGATGACAACCGAGCCGCGCCGAAGCTATGATCGTGAGCTTGAAAACGATTGGCAGGAGCTTGATCGTCGAAATCAGCGGCGAAGCAACGCGCGCGAATCGGCATCGAGCGCGATAATGTCGGCAGTAAAAGCGGTGATCTACATCGTTTTTGTCATCGCGGTTTCGATACCCTTGTCTGTTTTTGTTATACGAACGGCGAATGACATTTTTGCTTTCCAAAAAGAGGAAAAAATTATAGAGGTGACGATCCCCGAGTACACGACAATTGAACAGCTTGGCGACATTTTGGGCGAGGCGGGAGTCATCGAATACCCCTGGGCGTTCAAATTGTGGACAAACATTAAAGAAAAGAAGAACATCGAGGCGGGGTATTACCCCGAATACGTTCCCGGGACCTACGAGATCAACACAAATCAGAACTACGACTATATTAGAGCGACATTCAAAAAGAGTACGAAGCGCGAAACGGTCGATGTAATGATCCCCGAGGGTTCGACGATCGATGAAATAATCGATATTCTCGTGGCGAACGAGGTCTCGACGCGCGAGGAATTGGTGGAAGCGATAAACAATTACGATTTCGATTATCGTTTTATAGACGAACTGACGATAACCTCCGAACGAACCTATCGTCTCGAGGGGTATCTCTTCCCGGATACGTATCAGTTCTACAAGGATTCAAGTGCTGAGACGGCGATAAATAAAATGCTTCAAAACTTTAACAATAAGTTCATAGACGAGTATTATGATCGCTGTGAGGAACTGAATTTAACGGTGGATGAGGCGATAACGCTGGCATCCATGATAGAAAAAGAGGCTCGATATGCGTCTGATTTGGGCAATGTTTCATCCGTTTTCCACAATCGACTGAAGTACAGCGCGTCCTTCCCGTATCTGAACTCGGATGCGACGATCGCATATGCGATGCAGTTTGATTCGGGTTCGCGTCCGGACAATCTTACCGGATCGGATATGAGCTACGATTCGCCCTACAACACCTACACGCACCGCGGTTTACCGCCCGGTCCGATCGCAAATCCGGGTCTGAACTCGATAAAATACGCGCTCTATCCGTCGGATTCGAGCTATTTCTACTTCGTTTCGGACAGCTCGGGTCATATGCTGTTTGGCAAAACTGCGGCAGAGCATGAGCAAAACATCATTACCGCACGTGCAAATTAACGAAAATCATTCAAATGAGGTAACAAAAAATCATGAAATACGGATTCATCAAGGTAGCCGCCGCCTCGCCAGAGGTCATCGTTGCGGATACCGAATCGAACGCGGACGCGATAATTTCCGCCGCCCGCCGCGCCGATGAGCTTGGCGCAAAGCTTTTTGTGACCCCCGAGCTGGGGGTCACGGGTTACACCTGCGGCGACCTGTTTTTACAAAAAAGACTGATCGATCGCGCGCGTGAGGCGGTCGTTCGGATCGCCGCCGAGACCGCTGAGCTTGGCTGTGTGGTCGTGGTCGGTGCGCCGATCAAGGTCGGAACACTGCTGTACAATTGTGCGGTAGTAATGCTGAACGGACAGATTTTGGGTGTTATGCCTAAAAACAATCTACCGAATTACGGCGAATTTTACGAATTGCGCCATTTTGCACCCGCTCCGAAATCGGATGGATTGCTGACGATCGAGCTTGGCGGGCAGTATGTTCCGTTTGGACTGAACATGATTTTCCGTTGCACCGAGCTTCCCGAGTTTGCGTTCGGCTGTGAGATATGCGAGGATTTGTGGGTTCCCGAGACACCTTCCACAAAGCTTGCTTTAGGCGGTGCGACGATCATATGCAATTTGTCGGCTTCCGATGAGACGGTCGGCAAGGCGGGCTATCGCCGCGAGCTTATCCGAAGCCATTCGGCGCGGCTGGTCTGCGGCTACATCTACGCCGACGCGGGCTGCGGCGAATCGACGACCGACATGGTTTTCGCGGGTCACGATATGATCGGCGAAAACGGGTCACTGCTTGCGGAATCGAAGCCCTTCGAGAACGCGCTCGACGAGGAAGGGAAGCCGGGCTGTCCGATTATCGTGACCGAGCTCGACGTTCAGCGACTTTCCGCCGAGCGGACGAAGCTTAAGACCTTCGATATGTGTAAGGCAATGTCGGGCGAAGCTCACACCTTTGATGTTGATTTTGACATGGAAATTGTGGATACTGCGCTCACTCGCAAATTCGAGCCTCAGCCTTTTGTGCCTTCTGACGAAAGCGAACGTGCCGAACGCTGTGAATCGATCTTGCAGATGCAGGCATTCGGACTGCGCAAGCGCATTGAGCACGCGCACGCTTCCACAGCTGTGATCGGCATTTCGGGCGGACTCGACTCTTGTCTTGCACTGCTCGTTTCGGTCAAGGCGATGGATCTTTTGAAGCGTCCGCGCACCGATGTTATCGCCGTGACGATGCCTTGCTTCGGAACGACAGTTCGAACTCGGTCGAACGCGGAGCTGCTCTGCGAGCGTCTCGGCGTGACCTTCCGCTGTGTGGACATAAAAGCTGCGGTAAATCAACATTTTTCGGACATAGGTCATGATGAAAATGTTCACAACGTAGTCTACGAAAATTCACAAGCGCGTGAGCGGACACAGATAATCATGGATATCGCGAACGCCTCTAACGGCCTCGTTATCGGAACCGGCGATCTTTCGGAGCTTGCGCTCGGTTGGGCGACCTACAACGGCGACCATATGTCGATGTACGGCGTGAACGGATCGATCCCGAAGACGCTTGTTCGTCATATTGTACATTTTTACGCGGACACGGCGAGTGACAAGGAGCTTTCGTCGGTTTTGTATGATATTCTCGATACTCCGGTCAGCCCCGAGCTGTTGCCGGCGGATGAGAATGGTGAAATTGCACAAAAGACTGAGGACTTGGTCGGACCGTATGAGCTTCACGATTTCTATCTGTACTACTTTGTCCGCTACGGCTTTGAGCCGGAAAAGATCGAATATTTGGCAAATTATGTATTCGAAGGCAGCTATGATCCCGAAACCATACACAAATGGCTTCAGAATTTCATGCGCCGCTTCTTTG